>NZ_JBEXRT010000002.1:0-198559 GCF_040613235.1 Streptomyces sp. NPDC006296
TGCCGGAGCCCCACCGCGATCGCGGTGGGGCTCCGGCACGTCCGGGGCGGCTCAGGCGCCGACGTTGAACTCGGCCGGGTCGGCGCCGGTGCGCTTGCCCTCGTCGAGCGCGGCGAACGCGGCCAGGTCGTCGGCGTCCAGCTCAAAGTCGAAGACGTCGATGTTCTCCGCGATCCGGGACGGCGTCACGGACTTGGGGATCACCACGTTTCCGGTCTGCAGGTGCCAGCGGAGCACCGCCTGGGCCGGGGTCCGGCCGTGCTTCTGCGCGACGGCGACCACCGTCGGGACCTCGAGGAGGCCCTTGCCCGAGCCGAGCGGGGACCAGGCCTCGGTGGCGATGCCGCGCTCGGCGTGGAAGGCGCGGAGCGTGGACTGCTGGAGCTGCGGGTGCAGCTCGATCTGGTTGAGCGCCGGGACGACGGACGTCTCGCCCAGCAGGCGCTCCAGGTGCTCCGGGTGGAAGTTGGACACCCCGATGGCCTTCGCCCGGCCGTCGGCGAGGATCCGCTCGAAGGCCTTGTAGGTGTCGACGTAGGCGTCCTTGACCGGGACCGGCCAGTGGATGAGATAGAGGTCGACGTGGTCCAGACCCAGCTTGTCCAGCGACGCGTCGAACGCGCGCAGGGTGGAGTCGTAGCCCTGGTCGCTGTTCCAGAGCTTCGTGGTGACGAACAGCTCCTCGCGGGGCACACCGGACGCGGCGATCGCCTTGCCCGTGCCTGACTCGTTGCCGTAGACCGCGGCGGTGTCGATGCTGCGGTACCCGGCCTCCAGGGCCGTGGCCACGGCGGTCGTCGCCTCGTCGTCCGGCACCTGCCAGACACCGAAGCCGAGCTGCGGCATCTCGATGCCGTTGTTGAGCGTGATGGTGGGGACCTGGCTCACGAGCGGTCGATCCTTACGTCGTCGGTCGGTACTCATCCTGGAACGAACGGAGAGCGCCGAGCATTCCCGCTGACCGGATCAGGTGTCCCATCGTGCACCTGTGCGAAAGGCGGCCGGGACCGGAGGCCGCGTTCACCGGTAGAGGGCGTCGACCTCGGCCGCGTACGCCGTCTCGATCGCCTTCCGCTTCAGCTTGAGCGACGGGGTCAGCAGGCCGTGCTCCTCGGTGAACTGGTGCGCGAGGATCCGGAAGGTGCGGATGGACTCCGCCTGCGAGACCGCCGTGTTCGCCGCCACCACCGCCCGCCGCACCTCCATCTCCAGGTCGGGGTCGCGCACCAGGTCCCCGGCCTTCATCGGGGCGCGGCCCTGCATGGCGAGCCAGTGCTCCACCGCCTCGTGGTCCACGGTGACCAGCGCCGCGATGTAGGGGCGGTCGTTGCCGACGACGATGCACTGCGCGACCAGGGGATGGGCGCGTACCCGTTCCTCCAGGCCGCTCGGGGCCACGCTCTTGCCCCCGGAGGTCACCAGGATCTCCTTCTTGCGCCCGGTGATGGTGAGGTAGCCGTCCTCGTCGAGGGACCCCAGGTCGCCGGTGGCCAGCCACCCGTCGTGCAGGACGGAGTCGGTGGCCTTGGGGTCGCCGAGGTAGCCGGAGAACACGTTGGCGCCGTGCACCCAGATCTCGCCGTCCTGCGCGATGTGCACCGTCGATCCCGGGATGGGCTGGCCGACGGTGCCGTAGCGGGTGCGCTCGGGCGGATTGGCCGTGGCCGCGGCGGTCGTCTCGGTGAGGCCGTAGCCCTCGAAGACCGCGACGCCCGCACCGGCGAAGAACAGCCCGAGCCGGCGGTCCATGCCGGAACCGCCCGACATGGCGTGCCGCACCCGCCCGCCCATCGCCTCACGGACCTTGCGGTACACGACCTTGTCGAAGAACTGGTGCTGCATCCGCAGCCCCGCGGACGGCCCCGGCCCCGTGCCGAAGGCCCGCTCCTCCAGCGCCTCCGCGTACTTCACCGCGATCTCGACGGCCTTGTCGAAGGCGCTGACGCGTCCCTCCGACTCCGCCTTGCGCCGGGCGCCGTTGAAGACCTTCTCGAAGATGTACGGCACCGCGAGGATGAAGCTCGGCCGGAAGGTCACGAGGTCCGGCATCAGGGCCTTCGCGGACAGCTCCGGCTGGTGCCCGAGCTTCACCCGGCCGCGCAGCGCGGCGATCTCCACCATGCGGCCGAAGACGTGGGCGAGCGGCAGGAAGAGCAGTGTCGCGGCCTCCTCGCCGGGCTTCGAGAGGAACACCGGATGCCACCGGGCGACCATGGTGTCCGCTTCGAACATGAAGCCCGCGTGGGTGATCACACAGCCCTTGGGGCGGCCCGTCGTGCCGGAGGTGTAGATCACGGTCGCCACCGAGTCGGGGGTCACCGCGCGCCGGTGCCGGTGGACGACCTGGTCGTCGACCAGGGCGCCGGCCTCCACCAGCTCCGTCACCGCGTCCGCGTCCAGCTGCCACAGCCGGTGCAGGTTCGGCAGCCGGTCGATCACCGAGCCGATCGTCATGGCGTGGTCCTCGTGCTCGACCATGACGGCCGCGACCTCGGCGTCGTGCAGCATCCACAGGACCTGCTCGGCCGACGACGTCGGGTAGATTGGCACGGACTGGGCGCCCACCGTCCAGAGGGCGAAGTCGAAGAGCGTCCACTCGTAGCGCGTGCGGGACATCAGGGCGACCCGGTCGCCGAACCGGACGCCCTGGGCGATCAGGCCCTTCGCGAGGGCCAGCACCTCGTCGCGGAAGGCCGCGGCCGTCACGTCGTGCCACCGGCCGTCCGCGTCCTTGCGCCCGAGGGCCGTCCGGTGGGGGTCCTCCTCCGCGAAGTCGAAGACGGTGTCGGCGAGACCGCCTGCCTGAGGGGCGGCCGCCATGGGTGGGACGGTGAACTCGCGCAATGACCTGCTCCTTGTGGCGCTCCGCACGGCGCCGCGACGCTACCTCACCGCACGCGGCTGCGGGAGGGCGCGAAGTGCCCGGAAAACGTGACATCCGGCCAGGCTGACCGTCGAAAACGGGCCAGATGGGCAAGGCTCGGGCGCACTTCCGACCGCGGGGTAAGTGGCTCGGGCGGGAATCTCCACCGAATCTGTACCCGGGACTTACGCCGGTCCCGGGTGCGAGGGCGGCACGGCGGCCCGGTGAAGACGGTCGCCGCCTGCCAGGATCGCCGCCGCGAGGGCGTCCGCGGCGTCCTGGGCGGCGTCCCGGCGGCGCCCGTGCAGCAGCACGAAGTCCACATCCCCCAGCTCCGGCAGACCGGCCCGGGCCGGCACCGGCACGAGCCCGGGCGGGATCAGCCCCCGGGTGTGCGCCATCACCCCCAGCCCGGCCCGCGCCGCCGCGACGAGCGCGCTCAGGCTGGCACTGGTGCACGCGAAGCGGAAGGGCCTGCCGTGCTCCTCCAGCACCTCCAGCGCCCTCGCCCTGGTGATGCCGGGCGGGGGGTAGGCGATCAGCGGGAGCGGGCGTTCGGGATCGATCCGCACCTGAGGCGCGCCGATCCAGCACAGGGTGTCGCGCCAGACCAGCTCGCCGTGGGTGTCCCCGGCGCGCCGCTTGGCCAGCACGAGATCGAGCCGCCCCGCCGCCAGCTGCCGGTGCAGCGTGCCGGACAGCTCCACCGTCAGCTCCAGCTCCACCTCGGGATGCTCGCGCCGGAAGGACTCCAGGATCTCCGGCAGCCGCGTCAGGACGAAGTCCTCGGACGCCCCGAACCGCAGCCGCCCGCGCAGCCGGGTGCCGGTGAAGAAGGCCGCCGCCCGCTCGTTGGCCTGGAGGATCGTCCGTGCGAAGCCCAGCATGGCCTCGCCGTCCTCGGTGAGATCGACCCGGTGCGTGTCCCGGGTGAACAGCTGCCGGCCGGCCTCCGACTCCAGCCGGCGGACGTGCTGGCTGACCGTGGACTGCCGGACGCCGAGCCGGCGTGCGGCCTGGGTGAAGCTCAGGGTCTGGGCGACGGCCAGGAAGGTGCGGAGCTGGACGGGATCGTACACAGGGCCAGGCTATCGCGATCCATGATGACAGTCAGTGTGGTGTACGGGATTCCCGATCGCCGACTCCGGGAGCAGGATGGAGGGCCACGACCCCACCGAGAGAGCACGGAGCACATGACCCGCCGCACCAGCCGCCGTATCCCCGCGCCGCCGTCCTGGCTGCCGGTCGACCCGTACATCCTGGCGCTGATCGGCACGGTGGCGCTGGCCGCGCTGCTGCCCGTCTCGGGGACCGGTGCGGACATCGCGGGCGGCGCGTCGACCGGAGCGGTGGCCCTGCTCTTCTTCCTCTACGGGGCGCGCCTCTCCACCGCGGAGGCGCTCGACGGCCTGAAGCACTGGCGGCTCCACCTCACGGTCCTGGCCTGCACCTTCCTGGTGTTCCCGCTGCTGGGGCTCGCCGGCCACGGACTGGTGCCCCATGTACTGACCCCGCAGCTCCAGGAGGGCTTCCTCTTCCTGTGCCTGGTGCCCTCGACCATCCAGTCGTCGATCGCCTTCACGTCGATGGCCCGCGGCAACGTGCCCGCCGCGATCTGCGCCGGCTCCTTCTCCAGCATCGCGGGGATCGTGCTCACCCCGCTGCTGGCGGCCCTGCTGCTCGGCGGGAGCGGAGGAGGTTTCTCGGCGGACTCCCTCGTGAAGATCGTCCTCCAGCTGCTGGTCCCCTTCCTCGCGGGGCAGCTGCTGCAACGCCGGATCGGCGGCTTCATCGGCCGCCACCGCGCGGTGCTGGGCCGCGTCGACCGCGGCTCGATCCTGCTCGTCGTCTACACGGCCTTCAGCGAGGGCATGGTCGCCGGGGTCTGGCACCAGGTCACCCCGCTCCGTCTGGGCGGGCTGCTCGCCGCCGAGGCCGTGCTGCTCGCGCTCATGCTGGCGGTGAGCTGGTACGGGGCCGGGCGGCTGGGCTTCGGGCGGGAGGACCGGATCGCGATCCAGTTCGCCGGCTCGAAGAAGAGCCTGGCGGCCGGCCTGCCGATGGCCAGCGTCCTGTTCGGCGCGCACGCGAGCCTCGCCGTGCTGCCCCTGATGCTCTTCCACCAGATGCAGCTGATGGTCTGCGCGGTGATCGCCAAACGCCGCTCCCGCGACCCGCTGCCGAGCGGCGGCACGGGCGTCGGGCCCGCACCGGCCGAAGCGCTGAACTGAGGGCCGCCGCAGGCCCTCGGCGCGAACACCGTGGCCCGGCGGACCGGGTGGCCCGTCGCGGCGTGCTGTGCCGGCCGCTCCGATCACGCCGCCGGGCCGGGGCCGATGCTCACGACGGCGCTTCGGGAGCGCCCAGCCGGGTCAGTGCGGTGGCGCTCGGACTGCCCGGCTCTGCGAGATAGAGCACCAGCCGCAGCCCGGAGCCGGGCAGGAGCAAGGTCCGGCGGTCCAGTTCCAGCTCGCCGAGTTCGGGATGACGCACCCGTTTGCGCAGCGCGGGCCGGGGCCGCACGTCGTGGCTGCGCCAGCCGGCGAGGAAGTCCGGGTCGTGTGCGGCGTACGCGTCGACCAGTTCGCCCAGCGCCCGGTTCGCCGGACGGCGAGCGCCGGCCGCGCGCAGGTGGGCGGCGGACTGCCGGGCGAAGGCGCCTTCCGGCTCGGCGGGTGCGGAGCAGAGGGTGCCGCCCAGCCGGATCGCGAGACGCACGGTGTTGCGCGCGTGCACGGGCAGCTGCCCGAAGTCGGTGATCAGGGCCGCCGCCGTGGCGTTCCACGCCAGGATGTCCTCCCGGTCGTTCACCAGGTAGCCGGGTACCGGCCCGAGCTGGTGCAGCATGCGGCGCGCATCGGCGGGCACCGGCTCGTCACCGGCGTCCGTACGAGGCGGGATCTGCCCGGCCAGCCGCGCCAGGTGCTCACGCTCCGGAGCGGTGAGGCGCAGCGCCGTGCCGAGTGCGCTCAGCACCTGGGGGGACGGACGCGGCGCGCGGGCCTGCTCCAGTCGCTCGTAGTAACCCGTGGACACCCCTGCCAGGGCGGCCACTTCCTCCCGCCGCAGCCCCGGGGTGCGCCGCGCCCGCAGACCGGGCGGGTGGACAGCCGTGGCCGGCACCTGGTCCGGCCGCAGCGCCTCCCGCCGACGGCGCAGGAAGTCGGCCATTTCTCCTTTGCTCACCCGGACAGGTTGGCACAACGGTGTCCGGCTCAGCCACGTACCAGTGGTCCGGGGCTCACCGGGGCGTTCCAGGGCGCCGGCCCGCACGCCAGCCTGGTCCGGTCACCTCTCCCACCGAACGCCGGAGGATCACCGTGCCGCCCCGTACCTGCGAAGAGACGTTCCGCCGACTGCTGGAGCTGCTGCTCGCCAAGGACATGGATGCCGTCGCCGATCTGTGGTCGGAACACGGCACCGCCGAATTCCCCTTCGCCGCAGGGGCCTCGCCGAGGCGGCTGACCGGACGTGAGGCCGTCAGGGATTATCTTGCCGGCTACCCGGACCTGATGGACGTGCAGACGATCGCGGCCCTCACCGTGCACCACACCGAACAGCCTGAGACCGTCGTGGCGGAGTTCACCGCGCACGGCCGCACGATCGCCACCGACGAGCCGTACCGGTTGGACTACGTCACCGTGCTCACCACCCGCCAGGGCCTGATCACCCGATACCGGGACTACTGGAGCCCCCTGGCCGTCGCCTCGGCCTCGGGCACGCTGCCCGAACTGCTCGGCTCCCTGAGCGCGGAGGCTGCGCGATGACCGGAGTGCTGATCACCGGCGGCACCGGGAAGACGGGGAGCGCCCTGGCCCGATCGCTGCGCGCGAGCGGTGTGCCGATCCGGGTGGCGAGTCGCAGCCCGTCGGCGGACGCCCGGGACGCGACCCGGTTCGACTGGAGCGAACCGACCACTCATGCGGCGGCCCTGCGCGGGATGGACCGGGTCTACCTGGTGCCCCCCGTGGACACCACGGACCCGATGCCGCTGGTCGAGCCGTTTCTGGCCGAGGCCGAACGGCTCGGCGTGCGCCGGCTGGTGCTGCTCGGCTCCGCCATCGTGCTGCCCGGCGCCCCCAGCGCGCTGGAACTGGCCGCGCACGTGCGGGCACGGCCCGGCTGGGCGGTGCTGCGCCCCTCCGGGTTCATGCAGAACTTCCTGCCTCCACACCCGCTGGGTGAGCAGATCCGGCGGCAAGGTGAGATCCGCACAGCCGCAGGGACCGGCCGGGTGGGCTGGATCGATGCCCGGGACATCGCGGCAGCGGCAGCCGCGTTGCTGACCGGTCCTGATCACCGGCCCGACGACGCGCGTGATCACCTGCTCACCGGGCCGGAGGCCCTGAGCTACGGGGACGCGGCACAGATCATCAGCCGTCGCACCGGCAGGCCGGTCCGGACCGTGCCGGTGGAGGCCGCCGAGCAGGCCTACACCTACCGGGCGTCCGGCATGCCGGACGCCTTCGCGACCGCCCTTGCCGCTGTCGACGCGGGCATCCGAACCGGACGGGAGGACCGGGTCAGCAGTGCGGTGCTGGACCTGACGGGGCGCCCGCCCCGTACCTTCGCCGATTTCGTCCAGGACCACCTGGCCCGGTGGACGAGCTCCGGGACGCCCTGACCGCCCCGGAGCGGTCGCGTCACTCCACGGCGCGGCGCAGGGTGGTCAACGTACGTCCTGTGCCGGGCCCGTGGGGGGTGAGCCCCGTATGCCGGCGAGTCCGAGGCCCGTGCGGCTGCGGGCGTTGGCCTCCGCGACCCGGGCACTGAGCAGCTCGGCCGCGTCGAGCGGCCGCAGGCGGACGGGGTCCGCGTCCCACTCGCGGCCACCGCCGAGCGGGCGGAGCTGGAGGTACGGGCCCTCGTGGCCCATGACCAGCCCCACCCGGCCGCTGTCGTCGTCGTGCACGGCCGTCCCGACGCCGAGCGCGCCGTCCGTCACCCGGCTCCACCCCTTCCTGATCACCTCGGCGAGGGCGTGCGCCACGGGGGCGGCGCAGACACCGAGGTGGACGAGGGCGTACCGGGCCGACCGTGCGGTGTCGTCGCCGTCCGTGTCCGGCCAGGGGGTGCGCACATCCAGCACCGGCAGCTGGAGACCGACGCTGCTCAGCGCGGCGGCGAGGTCGTCGCGCGCGGCCACGGCCTCCTGGATCCTGGCCGTCGCCGCGTGCCCTGACCGGGGCGTCCTGCGGGGGAGGGGCGGCTTCTGCTGCGGTGGCGTCATGGTGTTTCCCTTCGGTCGGTCTTCCGCGGATCCCTCGGTCCGCGCCTCCCCCGCGCACTACGGTGCGTGAGGGGCTCGTCACGACAATGGCCCGGTCAGGGCCGTGACACACCGACGGCGGAATGTGCTTCCCCGGCGGATGAGCCACGTTCCACACGTTCCACGGAGGGCGCGATGCCGACGAGGCGGGCGGTCACAGGCCGCAGCAAGGAACCACGGGCACGGTTCGCGGAGGAGCTGCGGCATCTGCGTACCGAACGCGGCGAGAGTCTGCGCCAGCTCGGCGAACGGCTGGGCTGGGACTGGTCGCTGTTCGGGAAGATGGAGAAGGGCGAGACGGTCGGCGGCCCGGAGGTGGTGCAGGCGCTGGACCAGTACTACGGCACACCGGGCCTGTTGCTGGCCATGTGGGAACTGGCGATCAGCGACCAGTCACAGTTCAAGGAGCGCTATCAGCGGTACATGGCGCTGGAAGCGGAAGCGACGAGCCTGTGGCACTTCGCGGTGAGCGTGCTGCCGGGACTGTTGCAGACGCCGGGGTACGCGCGGGAAATTCTGGCGGCGGGTGGCACCAAGGGCGAAGCGTTGGAGCAGCAGGTCGAGGCGCGGATGGGACGACGAGAGTTGCTGCTGGGGGACAACTCGCCACCCTTCCGCACGATCGTCTCGGAGGCAGTGTTACGGACGCCGTTGCGTGATGTAACCGAGTGGCAGAAACAGTTGGAGTATCTGGGAGAGCTCGGCGCGCGGGAGAACGTGACGCTTCATGTACTTCCGTTCCGCGCAGGGCTGTACGGCTTGGACAGTACGGCGCTGATGTTCCTGCGGCTCCCTGATGGGCGTACCGTCGCGTACACGGAGAACGCCTACAGGGGCGACCTCATCGAGGCGAACCAGCCAGTGGATCGGCTGCAACGCGCCTACGATGCGGTGCGTGACCTGGCGCTGTCCCCTGCCGAGTCGCGGAAGTTCGTATTCAGCCTGTTGGAGGAAGTACCGTGCGATCCATCGACCTGAACGCGGTTACCTGGCGCAAGAGCTCCTACAGCAACTCGGACGGCGGCGAATGCGTCGAGGTGTCCGACGACTTCGCCGCGGTCGTCCCCGTCCGTGACAGCAAGAGCCCGCACGGCCCGGCGCTCATTGTCGCGGCGGACGGCTGGTCGTCGTTCGTGTCCGCGGTGAAGGACGGCGCTCTCAGCGTCTGAGCCGTCAGCAGCGCGCCCATCTCGCTCATCTGGGCGAGATGGCGCAGCGCTCGCATCCGGCACTACAAGTGCTGTCGCAGAGTGCCGCGTTGCACGCGTTGGCGAGTAGGGGTGTCTGTTTTTTCGGCTGCCTGACGGTCAGACTGTGGCGTACTCGGAATACGGGTACAAAGAAGAACTACACGAGGAAAGCACCGCGGGAGGACTGTCGTGCGATCCGTCGACCTGAGCGCCGCGACCTGGCGCAGGAGCAGGCACAGCAACCAGGACGGTGGTGCGTGCGTCGAGGTGTCCGACGACTTCGCCGCGATCGTCCCCGTCCGTGACAGCAAGAACCCGCAGGGTCCTGCGCTCATCTTCGCGGCGGGCGGCTGGTCGTCGTTCGTGTCCGCGGTGAAGGACGGGGTCCTGGCCGTCTGAGCCGCCAAGGGCCGGTCCGGGTGGCGCTCTCCGCCGTGCGTGGTCCCGTCCCGGCGGGCCTCAGTCCCGGCTCGCTGGGGCTTCGAAGGCGATGCGGTGGTCGCCCGCGTACACGTTCATGGACTGCCCCCGCAGGAAGCCGACAAGGGTGAGCCCGCTCTCGGCCGCGAGGTCCACGGCCAGCGAGGAGGGGGCCGAGACCGCCGCGAGCACCGGGATACCGGCCATCACGGCCTTCTGCGCAAGCTCGAAGGAGGCGCGTCCCGAGACCAGCAGGATCGTCTGCGAGAGCGGCAGCCGGCCGTCGGTGAGCGCCCGCCCGACGAGCTTGTCGACCGCGTTGTGCCGACCGACGTCCTCGCGGACGTCGAGCAGCTCGCCCTCCGGTGAGAACAGTGCCGCGGCGTGCAGGCCCCCGGTGCGGTCGAACACCCGCTGCGCGGCGCGCAGCCGGTCGGGGAGCTCGGCGAGCAGGGCGGGCGTCACCCGGACCGGGGGAGTGTCGGCGACCGGGTGCCGGGTCGTGGTGCGGACGGCGTCGAGGCTCGCCTTGCCGCACAGGCCGCAGGAGGACGTGGTGTAGACGTTGCGCTCCAGCGTGATGTCGGGGACCACGACGCCCGGGGCGAGCTTCACGTCCACCACGTTGTACGTGTTCACACCGTCGGCCGTGGCCCCGGCGCAGTACACGATCGACTGCACCTCGGAGCCCTCGCCGACCACGCCCTCACTCACCAGGAACCCCGCCGCGAGCGCGAAGTCGTCGCCCGGGGTGCGCATCGTGATGGCGAGCGGCTTGCCGTTGAGCCGTATCTCCAGGGGCTCCTCCGCGACGAGCGTGTCGGGGCGGGTGGTGACCGCCCCGTCCCGGATGCGGATGGTGCGGCGACGCTCGGTGACCCGTCCCATAGCCGTGAATCCCGATTCTGTACGTGGTGGAGGCCGAGAGCGGCCCTTCCTACAGAGGTTGCCACGGCCCACCGGGTCGCCGTGCGGCGAGGCGGCGGTGAGAATCCCGCCGCTCCTCGGCCGGACCGGCGCGGGCCCGGCGGGGTGTCGACGTGGGCAAAGACTGTCTACAGTATTCCATCGCGGGTGCTGCCCGTGACAGCGGGTGCCTTCTCGGTCCGCGGTTCCGGCGTGTCGCCGGAGAGTCCGTGAGAGTTCCCGGTGAGGTGTTCGAGACGCTCCAAGCTCGGGCCCGTATTCCTGTGGGATCACGTGCCCGTGTACCGATCGGTAGCAACCAAGACTTGATGGTTCCTGCCAAACGTAGCGAGGGGAACCCGTACATGACCGGCTCACGTGTCGTGGCGCTCGGCCACTACCAGCCTGCCAAGGTCCTCACCAACCACGATCTGGCGGCCATGGTCGACACCACCGACGAGTGGATCACCAGCCGGGTCGGCATCCGGACCCGGCACGTGGGCGGCCCCGACGAACCGGTGGACGAGCTGGCCGCGCACGCCGCGTCCAAGGCGCTCGCGTCGGCGGGCCTCCAGCCCTCCGACATCGACATGGTCCTCGTCGCCACCTCCACGGCCATCGACCGCTCGCCGAGCATGTCCGCCCGGGTCGCCGCGCGCCTGGGCATGGTCGCGCCGGCCGTGATGGACATCAACGTGGTCTGCTCCGGGTTCACCCACGCGCTGGCCACCGCCGACCACGCCGTCCGGGCCGGAGCCGCCACCCGGGCCCTCGTCATCGGCGCGGACAAGATGGGCGACATCGTCGACTGGACGGACCGTTCCACCTGCGTCCTGATGGGTGACGGGGCGGGCGCCGCCGTCGTCACCGCCGACCCCGAGGGCGGCGACCGGCCCGGTATCGGCCCCGTCCTGTGGGGTTCGGTGCCCGGGATGGGCAACGCCGTACGGATCGAGGGCACGCCCCCGCGGTTCGCGCAGGAGGGGCAGTCCGTCTACCGCTGGGCGACCACCCAGCTGCCGCCGATCGCCCGCACGGTCTGCGAACGGGCCGGTGTGACGCCCGAGGACCTCGCCGCGGTGGTGCTGCACCAGGCCAACCTCAGGATCATCGAACCCGTCGCCCGCAAGATCGGCGCCGTCAACGCGGTCATCGCCCGGGACGTGGTCGACTCCGGCAACACCTCGGCCGCCTCCATCCCGATGGCGCTGTCCAAGCTGGTGGAGCGGGGCGAGGTGGAGAGCGGCGCGCCGGCCCTGCTCTTCGGTTTCGGCGGCAACCTCTCCTACGCGGGGCAAGTGATCCGCTGTCCGTGAACCCCCTCGGTGCGGCCGTGTGCTCGGTAGGCTGTCGACGGTAGGCAATGGCCCGGCGCCCGGAGGGGGACCAGGATGTCGTCCGCAGGACTGCCGCCGGGCACGATGCCGAGGCTGGAGCGCCCCGGGCCCTTGCGCGAGCGCGTCTACGAGGCGCTCCTCGAGCTGATCACCACGCGCGCGCTCCGTCCCGGCCGGCACCTGGTCGAGAGCGAGCTGGCCGGGCAGCTCGGGGTGTCGCGGCAGCCGGTCCGCGAGGCGCTCCAGCGGCTGAACACCGAGGGCTGGGTGGATCTGCGCCCCGCGCAGGGCGCGTTCGTCCACGAACCCACCGAGGAGGAGGCGGACCAGCTGCTCTCGGTCCGCACCCTGCTGGAGGCCGAGGCCGCCAGGCTCGCCGCCGCGCAC
The DNA here is from genome assembly GCF_040613235.1 of Streptomyces sp. NPDC006296. Lineage (NCBI taxonomy): Bacteria > Bacillati > Actinomycetota > Actinomycetes > Kitasatosporales > Streptomycetaceae > Streptomyces > Streptomyces sp. NPDC006296. Next base: position 12,373 of record NZ_JBEXRT010000002.1, read on the forward strand.
GGCGGGCGACCGGGCACCGAGGAGCTGGCGGAGCTGTGCGCCCGGGGGGAACGAGCCGTCGCCGACGACGACGTGGACCTCGCCGTCGCCACGAACGCCGCGTTCCACGCCAAGGTGATGGAACTGGCCGGAAACGCGGTGCTGTCCGAGCTGGCCGCCCAGGTGGACCGCCGGGTCCGCTGGTACTACACCCCCGTGGCCATGCGGCGCGGAACCCGCTCCTGGGCCGAGCACCGTGAGCTGATCGCGGCGATCGCGGCCGGGGACGAGCGGCGGGCGGGCGAGATCATGCGGGCGCACACCGAACACACCCGCCAGGCGTACCACCAGCGCGAAGAGGCCTGATCCCGTCCGCGGAACCCGCCCCGTCCCCGGAACGGGCGGAACCCGCCCCGCCCCCGGAACGGGCGGAACCCGCCCCGCCCCCGGAACGGCGATGCCGCCCTGCGCGCGAACCCCGCCGCACCCCGGCCCCGTTCACCCCGCCCGGCCGCCCCACGCACCGCCGGCCCCGCGCACCCACCGCCCCGCGCGTCCCGCCAAGCGCCTCGCGCCCCACCCGCCCCACCCCGCGCGCGCCCCGGGGGCCGCCCCGGCCGCCGCCGAGGACCCGGGACGGCCGCTCACCCCCGTCCCGGTGCCGCGCAGCGGTACGCCCCGCGGCGGCCAACTCCCCGCTCCGTCCCGGCCGCTGGCCCGTTCCGCGCCACCGCCGGTCCATCTTTGTCCTGAGTGTGGAGAAAGTTGGGGCCGATTCCTGCTCAACTTCTTCCCACCCAGGTAAACCGCTGCTACGTTCCCCTCGAAAGCCCGACGGACTGGCCGATGTGGCGGGGAGGGACGCGTGAGACGTATGACGGCACGACCCGCGAACACGCACCAGGCTCGACTGCTCCGCCTGCTGCGCGACGGGGGTCCCAACTCCCGTGCACAGCTCGGCGATCAGATCGATCTGTCCCGTTCCAAGCTCGCCGTCGAGGTGGACCGGCTCCTGGAGACCGGGCTCGTCGTGGCCGACGGGCTCGCCGCCTCCCGCGGCGGGCGCCGCTCCCACAACATCAGGCTGGCCCCCGGACTGCGGTTCCTCGGTGTCGACATCGGAGCCACCTCCGTCGACGTCGCCGTCACCAACGCCGAGTTGGAGGTCCTCGGACACCTCAACCACCCGATGGACGTACGGGAGGGGCCGGTCGCGGTCTTCGAACAGGTGCTGGCGATGGCGGCCAAGCTCCGGGCGTCCGGGCTCGCCGAGGGGTTCGACGGCGCCGGTATCGGCGTCCCGGGCCCCGTCCGCTTCCCCGAGGGCGTGCCGGTCGCTCCGCCCATCATGCCCGGCTGGGACGGCTTCCCGGTCCGGGAGGCGCTCAGCCAGGAGCTCGGCTGCCCGGTCATGGTGGACAACGACGTGAACCTGATGGCACTGGGGGAGCAGCACGCGGGCGTCGCCCGCTCCGTGGCCGACTTCCTCTGCGTCAAGATCGGTACCGGCATCGGCTGCGGCATCGTCGTCGGCGGGGAGGTCTACCGCGGCACGACGGGCAGCGCCGGGGACATCGGCCACATCCAGGTGGAACCGGACGGGCGCGCCTGCGCCTGCGGCAACCGGGGCTGCCTGGAGGCCCACTTCAGCGGTGCCGCGCTGGCCCGGGACGCCGAGGACGCCGCCCGGGCCGGCCGCTCCAGCGAGCTGGCGGCCCGGCTCGACAGCTCCGGCACGCTCTCGTCGGTCGATGTGGCCGCCGCCGCGGCGGCCGGTGACCCCACGGCGCTCGACCTGATCCGGGAGGGCGGCCGGCAGACCGGGCAGGTCATCGCCGGACTCGTCAGCTTCTTCAACCCGGGTCTCGTCGTGATCGGCGGCGGTGTCACCGGACTCGGCCACAACCTGCTGGCCAGCGTCCGCACCCAGGTCTACCGGCAGTCCCTGCCGCTGGCCACGGGCAACCTGCCCATCGTCCTCGGTGAGCTGGGGCCCGTCGCCGGAGTGACCGGTGCGGCCAGGCTCATCAGCGACCACCTGTTCTCGCCGGCCTGATGTCCGGGCCGGCGCGCCGTTCGGCACGCGTACCACCACCTCCGTAGACAGCCCGTCCCGAGCTCCGCCCGCAGGACCGCACCGCACGCACAGCAGCACCGTCCAGCAGTTCCGTCAGCAGTACGGCACCGCCGGCACTGCGCCCTGCCCGCTCACCGGCCTTCCCGCGTCCCCGGCTCCGTCCGGGCGGGGGAAGGGCCGATCCGCCGAGGGGATCCCGTCATGGCACCAGAACCACCCCTGCTCACGATGTCCGGCATCACCAAGTCGTTCCCTGGAGTGCGCGCCCTCGACGGCGTGGACCTGGAGGTCGTCGCGGGTGAAGTCCACTGCCTCCTCGGCCAGAACGGCGCCGGCAAGTCAACCCTTATCAAGGTGCTGGCCGGGGCCCACCAGCCCGACGGCGGCGCCATCACCTGGCGCGGCGAACCCGTCCAGCTGACCACGCCGATCACCGCGATGCGCCTGGGCATCGCCACCATCTACCAGGAACTCGACCTGGTCGAGGGCCTGTCCGTGGCCGAGAACGTCTTCCTCGGGCACGAACCGACCAGTGCCGGCTTCGTCGTGCGCAGCCGTGAGGCCCGCACCCGGGCCGCCGCCCTCCTCAAGCGGCTCGGACACCCGGAGATCGACCCGGCCCGCCTCGTCGGCGACCTCTCCGCCGCCCACCAGCAGATCGTCTCCATGGCGCGGGCGCTCTCCCACGACGTACGGCTCATCGTGATGGACGAGCCGTCCGCCGCGCTCGACCCCGACGAGGTCGACAACCTCTTCCGCACCGTCGACGGGCTGACCGCCGACGGGGTGGCCGTCATCTACATCTCGCACCGGCTGGAGGAGATCCGCCGCATCGGTGACCGGGTGACCGTCCTCAAGGACGGCCGGGCCGTCGCCGTCGGACTCCCCGCGAAGTCCACCCCCACGCGGGACGTCGTCGCCCTGATGACCGGGCGCAACGTCGAGTACGTCTTCCCCGAGCGGCCCGACCCCGCCGCGCGGGCCTCCGCCGAGCCGGTGCTGAAGGTCGAAGGGCTGACCCGCAAGGGCGAGTTCGAGCCCGTCGACCTGGAGCTGCGGCCCGGCGAGATCGTCGGCCTGGCCGGGCTCGTCGGCTCCGGGCGCTCCGAGATCCTGGAGACCGTCTACGGCGCCCGCAAACCGACCGCGGGCCGGGTCCTCGTCAACGGCTCGCCGCTGCGCGCCGGCAGCGTCCGGGCGGCCGTGGCCGCCGGTATCGGGCTGGCACCCGAGGAGCGCAAGGCGCAGGCGCTGCTGCTGACGGAGTCCGTCACCCGCAACGTCTCGGTCTCCTCCCTGTCCCGCTTCGCCCGTGCCGGCTGGCTCGACCGGGGCGCCGAGCGCGAAGCCGCCCGGGCCGCGACCCGCGAGCTCTCGCTGCGGCCCGACAACCCGGACACCGCCGTCCGCACCCTCTCCGGCGGCAACCAGCAGAAGGCGGTCCTGGCCCGCTGGCTGCTGCGCGGCTGCCGGGTGCTGCTGCTCGACGAACCGACCCGCGGCGTCGACGTCGGCGCCCGCGCCGAGCTGTACGCCGTGATCCGCCGGCTGGCCGACGAAGGCCTCGCCGTCCTGCTCGTCTCCAGCGAAGTGCCCGAAGTCCTGGGCCTCGCCGACCGGGTGCTGGTGCTCCGGGAAGGCCGTGTCGTGCACACGGCCGACGCCAGGGAGCTCGACGAGCACCGTGTCCTCGACCTCGTCATGGAAGGGAGCCCGACGTCATGACACAGTCCGCACCGTCGGCGCAGAGCCACGGGCCGGAGAAGGGGACCGTAGCCGGCCCCCCGGCCGCACCACCGTCGAAGCAGGGCGGTGGCCTGCGCGCCCTCGGCCTGCGCGTCGACGTCCGCAACCTGTCGCTGCTCGGCGTCCTCGCCGTGCTGATAGCCGTCGGCGGGTTCACCGAGCCGGACGCGTTCCTGGACACCGGGAACCTCCAGCTGATCCTGACCCAGTCGTCCGTCATCGGGGTCGTCACCGTCGGTGTCACCTTCGTGATCATCAGCGGCGGCATCGACCTGTCGGTCGGCGCGATGGTCGCGCTGGCCTCCGTCTGGGCGACGACGCTGGCCACCCAGGACTTCGGCTTCGCGGGCATCCTGTTCACCGCCGTCGTCGTCGGCCTCGCCGCCGGGCTCGTCAACGGGGTCCTCATCGCCTACGGGCGCATGGTCCCCTTCATCGCGACGCTCGCCATGCTCGCCTCGGCCCGCGGGCTCGCGCTCCAGATCACCGACGGCAAGACGCAGATCGTCACCGTGCAGTCCGTGCTGGACCTGGGCCTGCCCGACAGCTACGTCCTGGGCATTCCGCCCCTGGTCCTGGTCTTCGCCGCGGTGACCGTGGCGGGCTGGCTGATCCTGAACCGGACGACCTTCGGACGCCGCACGGTCGCCGTCGGCGGCAACGCGGAGGCGGCCAGGCTCGCCGGCATCGACGTACGGCGCCAGCGCCTCTACCTCTACCTGCTCTCCGGACTCTGCTGCGGCATCGCCGCCTTCATGCTCGTCATCCTGTCCGGATCGGGCCAGAACACCAACGGCAACCTGTACGAGCTGGACGCCATCGCCGCCGCCATCATCGGAGGCACCCTCCTGAGCGGCGGGCGCGGCACCATCGTCGGCTCCGTGCTCGGTGTCCTCGTCTTCACGACGATCACCAACATCTTCGCGCTCAACAACCTCCAGAGCGACGTCCAGCAGATCGCCAAGGGCGCCATCATCGTCGCCGCCGTCCTCGTCCAGCGCCGCACCCTGCGCGGCGGCGAGACCTGAGCGACGCCCCGGTACCGGACGACACCGAAGCCACCACCCGCAGTTCCGTTTGCACCGCACCGCACCGGATGAAGGGTTTGACCGTCATGCCAGAAACCAGCCGCAGAGGACTTCTCTTCGGCACCGCGGCCGTCTCCGCGGGAGCCTTCCTCACCGCCTGCACCAGCAACGAGCCCAAGGAAAAGGCGGTCGCGCAGAGCAACCAGCCCGCCGCCGACGACAAGCCGGGCACGCCCGTCACCATCGGCTTCGCCGGCCCCCAGGCCGACCACGGCTGGCTGAACGCGATCAACGTGAACGCCAAGTCGCGGGCCGAGAAGTACTCCGAGGTCACCCTGGAGATCACCGAGGGCTCCAACGACACGGCCGCCCAGATCGGCCAGGTCAAGACCCTCATCAACAAGAAGGTCGACGTCCTCGTCGTCCTCCCCGCCGACGGCAAGGCGCTCACCCAGGTCGGCCTGGAGGCCATGCGGGCCGGCATCCCGGTCGTCAACCTGGACCGCGTCTTCGCCTCCCCGCAGGCCTACCGCTGCTGGGTCGGCGGCGACAACTACGGCATGGGCCTCAACGCCGGGCACTACATCGGCGAGCAGCTCAAGGACAAGCCGAACGCCAAGGTCGTCGAGCTCGCGGGCATCGACAACCTCGAACTCACCAAGCAGCGCAGCCAGGGCTTCGCCGACGCGCTGAAGAACTACTCCAACATCAAGCTGGTCGCCCGTCAGGCGGCCGACTTCACCGTGGAGTCCGGCCAGGCCAAGATGGCCCAGCTCCTCCAGGCACAGAAGCAGTTCGACGCCCTCTGGAACCACGACGACGACCAGGGCGTGGGCGCCCTGCGGGCCATCCAGCAGGCGGGCCGCGACGAGTTCATCATGGTCGGCGGCGCGGGCGCGAAGTCCGCCATGGACGCCATCAAGGCCGACGACAGCGTCCTGAAGGCCACCGTGCTCTACCCGCCCACGATGGCCGCCTCGGCGATCGACCTGGCCCGCGCCCTCGGCCAGAGCAAGGGCGTCGCCGGCCTCTCCGAGATGGAGATCCCCACCTCGCTGACCCTCTACTCGGCCGTGGTCACGAAGGAGAACATCGACCAGTACCTGCCGACGGGCTTCAGCTGAGCCGGAACCACCGCCGCCACCGAACCACCGACGAGGAGGAAGTCCGCATGGCCCGTAGGGAAGAGACGGAGCAGGGGACCGGTGCGCCGCCGCCGACGGCGACACTCGGCATCGGCATGGTCGGATACGCGTTCATGGGCGCCGCCCACTCCCAGGGGTGGCGCACCGCGGGACACGTCTTCGACCTGCCGGTGAAACCCGCTCTGGCCGCGATCTGCGGACGCGACCGTACGGCCGTCGAGGCCGCCGCCGCCCGGCACGGGTGGGCGGCGGCGGAGACCGACTGGCGCGCCCTGATCGCCCGGGACGACGTGCAGCTGGTCGACATCTGCACGCCCGGTGACAGTCATGCGGAGATCGCCATCGCCGCCCTCGAAGCGGGCAAGCACGTGCTGTGCGAGAAGCCGCTCGCCAACACGGTTGCCGAGGCGGAGGCGATGGCGGAGGCAGCCGAGCGGGCGGCGGCCCGCGGCCAGGTGGCGATCGTGGGCTTCAACTACCGCAAGGTGCCCGCCCTCACCTACGCCCGCACCCTGATCGAGGAGGGCCGGCTGGGGCGGCTGCGGCACGTGCGCGCCACCTACCTCCAGGACTGGCTCGTCGACCCCGAGTCGCCGCTCACCTGGCGGCTCGACCGCGACCGGGCCGGCTCCGGCGCGCTCGGCGACCTCGGGGCGCACATCGTCGACCTCGCCCAGTACCTGGCCGGGGAGCCGCTGGTCGGGGTGTCGGCGATCAGCGAGACGTTCGTCCGCGAGCGGCCCGTGCTCACCGGCGCTGCGGCCGGGCTCTCGGGCGAGGCGGACGGCACCGCGCGGGGGGCGGTCACCGTCGACGACGCCACGCTGTTCACCGGACGGCTGGCGTCGGGGGCCCTCGCCTTCTTCGAGGCGACCAGGATGGCGGCGGGACGCAAGAACGCCCTGCGGCTGGAGATCAACGGGGAACGGGGGTCGATCGCCTTCGATCTGGAGCGTCTCAACGAGCTCTCCTTCCACGACCACACCGAACCCGCCACCACCGCCGGGTTCCGCCGCATCCTCGTCACGGAGCCCCAGCACCCCTACCTGGAGGCGTGGTGGCCGCCGGGCCACGGTCTGGGCTACGAGCACACCTTCGTCCACCAGGCCCGTGACGTGGTGCGGACGATCGCCGAGGGCGGCGCCCCGGTGCCCTCGTTCGCCGACGGGCTCCAGGTGCAGCGGGTGCTCGCCGCCGTCGAGGAGAGCGCCGCCAAGAACTCCGTACACACCCCGGTCCCCTTCTAGGAGGTCCCGCGCATGCCCCGTCCCTTCACTCTCTTCACCGGCCAGTGGGCCGACCTGCCGCTGGAGGAGGTCTGCCGCCTCGCCCGGGACTTCGGTTACGACGGCCTCGAACTCGCCTGCTGGGGAGACCACTTCGAGGTCGACAAGGCCCTGTCGGACCCCGGGTACATCGAGGGCCGGCGTCAGCTCCTCGACTCGTACGGCCTCACGTGCTGGGCCATCTCGAACCACCTGGTCGGCCAGGCGGTCTGCGACAGCCCCATCGACGAGCGCCACCAGGGCATCGTGCCGGCCCGCATCTGGGGGGACGGGGAACCCGAGGGCGTACGCCGCCGGGCGGCGGAGGAGATCAAGAACACCGCCCGCGCGGCGGCCGCCCTCGGGGTGGACACGGTCATCGGCTTCACCGGGTCCTCGATCTGGCACCTGGTCGCCATGTTCCCGCCGGTCCCGCCGCACATGATCGAACGCGGCTACGAGGACTTCGCGGAGCGGTGGAACCCGATCCTGGACGTCTTCGACGCCGAGGGGGTCCGCTTCGCCCACGAGGTCCACCCCAGCGAGATCGCGTACGACTACTGGACCACGCACCGCGCCCTGGAGGCCGTCGGCCACCGTCCCGCGTTCGGGCTGAACTTCGACCCGAGCCACTTCGTGTGGCAGGACCTCGACCCGGTCGGCTTCCTGTACGACTTCCGGGACCGGATCTACCACGTGGACTGCAAGGAGGCCCGCAAGCGCCTCGACGGGCGCAACGGCCGCCTCGGCTCCCACCTGCCGTGGGGCGACCCGCGGCGCGGCTGGGACTTCGTCTCGGCGGGCCACGGCGACGTGCCCTGGGAGGACGTCTTCCGGATGCTGCGGTCCATCGGTTACGAGGGCCCGGTCTCCGTGGAGTGGGAGGACGCGGGCATGGACCGGCTGACCGGGGCGCCGGAAGCACTGGCCTCGCTCAAGCGGTTCGACTTCGACCCGCCGAGCGCGTCGTTCGACGCGGCGTTCGGCGGCAGCGACTGACCCGCGGCGGGGTACGGGCCCGTGCCCGTACCCCGCGCCCGGCCGGCGGCTCCCCGAGCCCGGCACCCCCCGGCGCCCTCCCGCAGGACGCCGGGGGGCGGTTCGGCATGCCCGGAACCGTCTTTGTCCTGGCCTCGGCAGAAGTTCGGCCCAGTCGCTGCGCAAGGGCTTTCCGTACCGGACGAACACGGCTAACGTCCCCTCCGAGTACACGAGATGACTCGCGTCACCGGGGCCCCGCGTCCCGGCGACGGGCGCGGCAGTCCCCGCGCGGAACGGCTGACCTCACCCGCCCGAACAACCGGCACTCTCCGGAGGACGCACGTGCACCGAAGCAGCAGACGGCTCCGCGCCCGAAAATCACTCGCTCTCCTCACCGGCGGACTGCTCGCCGCCGCCACCCTCACCCTGGGCTCCTCGCCCGCCGCCACCGCGGACGCCCCGCGGGCCGCGGCCGCGCAGGACGCCGCCGAGGACTTCCAGCAGGTCACCCTCGCCAAGGGAGCGGCCGAGACCGGCGAACCCATGTCGCTGGCGGTGCTGCCCGACCGCAGCGTGCTGCACACCTCCCGCAGCGGCGAGCTGCGGATCACGGACAGCGCCGGGAACACCCGGATAGCCGGCACCATCCCCGTCTACTCGCACGACGAGGAAGGCCTCCAGGGCGTCGGGATCGACCCGGACTTCGCGGAGAACCGCGCGATCTACCTCTACTACGCGCCCCCGCTGGACACCCCGGCCGGTGACGCCCCGGAGACCGGCACCGCCGCCGACTTCGCGAAGTTCGACGGCGTGAACCGCCTCTCCCGCTTCGTGCTCAAGGAGGACGGCACCCTCGACAACGCCAGCGAGAAGAAGGTCCTCGACATCCCGGCCTCGCGCGGCATCTGCTGCCACGTCGGCGGGGACATCGACTTCGACGCGCAGGGCAACCTCTACCTCTCGACGGGTGACGACTCCAACCCCTTCGCCTCCGACGGGTTCACCCCGATCGACGACCGCCCCGACCGCAACCCGGCGTTCGACGCCCGCCGCACCGCCGGCAACACCAACGACCTGCGCGGCAAGGTCCTGCGCATCAAGGTCGCGGACGACGGCTCGTACACCGTGCCCGAGGGCAACCTCTTCGCCCCCGGCACCGAGAAGACCCGCCCCGAGATCTACGCGATGGGGCTGCGCAACCCGTTCCGCTTCAGCGTCGACAAGGCCACCGGCATCGTCTACCTGGGCGACTACGGACCGGACGCCGGCGCGGCCGACCCGAACCGCGGCCCCGCCGGACAGGTCGAGTTCGCCCGGATCACCGAGGCCGGCAACTTCGGCTGGCCGTACTGCACCGGTGACAACGACCCGTTCCGGGACTACGACTTCGCCACGCAGACCTCCGGCCCGGCCTTCGACTGCGCCGCCCCGAAGAACGACTCGGCGCACAACACCGGCCTCGTCGACCTGCCGCCGTCCCAGGCCGCCTGGATCCCCTACGACGGCGGTTCGGTGCCCGAGTTCGGCACCGGCTCGGAGTCCCCGATGGGCGGACCCGTCTACCGCTACGACGCCGACCTCGACTCCCCGGTGAAGTTCCCCGAGGAGTACGACGGCGACTTCTTCGCCGGAGAGTTCGGCCGGCAGTGGATCAAGCGCATCGAGCAGGCCGCCGACGGCACCGTCCAGTCGATCAACGACGTCCCGTGGTCCGGCACCCAGATCATGGACATGGCCTTCGGCCCGGACGGCGCGCTCTACGTCCTGGACTACGGACTCGCCTGGTTCGGCGGCGACGAGAACTCGGCGCTCTACCGCATCGAGAACGCCACCGGCGGCCGCTCGCCGATCGCCGAGGCGTCCTCGGACAAGACCTCCGGTGTCGCCCCCCTCAAGGTGAAGTTCTCCTCCGCCGGCACCGCCGACGGTGACGGCGACGCCCTGACCTACGCCTGGGACTTCGGGGACGGCGGGACCTCCACGGCCGCCAACCCCACCTACACGTACAAGAAGAACGGCACCTACGTCGCCACCCTGACCGCCGAGGACCCCACCGGCCGCACCGGCTCGGCGAGCGTCCACATCACCGTCGGCAACACGGCACCCACCGTCGTGCTCCAGGCACCCGCCGACGGGCAGCCGTTCGACTTCGGCGACGAGGTCCCCTTCAAGGTGAACGTCACCGACCCGGAGGACGGCACCATCGACTGCAGCAAGGTCGAGGTCAAGTTCACCCTGGGCCATGACAGCCACGGCCACGACATCACCACCGAGCACGGCTGCGAAGGCACCATCAAGACCGCGATGGAGGGCGGCCACGACCCGAACGCCAACATCTACGGCGGGATCTCCGCGTCCTACACCGACGGCGGGGGCGGCGGACAGGCCGCACTGACCGGCCGTGACGGGGCGAAGCTCCAGCCGCGCCACCGCCAGGCCGAGCACTTCGACGACTCCTCCGGCATCACCACGCCGAGCAAGACCAGCGCGCACGGCGGCCGGACCGTCGGCGACATCGACAACGGCGACTGGATCTCCTTCAGCCCGTACATCCTCGACGGCTCCACCAAGCTCACCGCCCGCACCTCGTCGGCCGGCGCCGGCGGCTTCCTCGAAGTGCGCGCCGGATCCGCCACCGGCAAGCTCCTGGGCTCCGCGCCCGTCCCGGTGACCGGCAGCTGGGACACGTTCCAGGACGTGGACGTGCCGCTGCGCGGCGCGCCCAAGAAGGCCACGGAACTCTTCCTCGTCTTCAAGGGAGGAGCCGGAGCCCTCTACGACGTGGACGACTTCGAGCTCTCGAACACCCCGGTGGACAAGACCGCCAAGCGCGTCCTGGCCTTCTCCAAGACCGGCGGCTTCCGGCACGACTCGATCCCCGCAGGCATCGCCGCGCTGAAGGAGCTCGGCAAGGACACCGGCATCACGGTCGACTCCACCGAGGAGGCCGGCCAGTTCACCACCAACAACCTGGCCCGCTACGACGCCGTCGTCTTCCTGTCGACGACCGGTGACGTCCTGAACACCGACCAGCAGAAGGCGTTCGAGAACTTCGTCTCCACCGGCGGCGGCTACATGGGCGTCCACGCGGCGGCCGACACGGAGTACGACTGGGAGTTCTACGGCGGCCTCGTCGGCGCGTACTTCGACTCCCACCCGCAGATCCAGCCCGCGACCGTCCGGGTGGAGAACCACGACCACCCGGCGACCGCCCACCTGGACGAGGCCTGGGACCGCACCGACGAGTGGTACAACTACCGCACCAACCCGCGGGACAAGGCCCAGGTCCTCGCCACGCTCGACGAGACCACCTACACCGGCGGCACCATGAAGGGCGACCACCCGATCTCCTGGTGCCAGGCGTACCAGGGCGGCCGGTCCTTCTACACCGGTCTCGGCCACACCAAGGAGTCCTACGCCGAACCCGCCTTCCGCCAGCACCTGCTGGGCGGTCTGCGGTACGCCTCGGGACAGGTGAAGGCCAACTGCAAGCCGGACACCGGCTACCGCTCGATCTTCAACGGGAAGACGCTCGAAGGCTGGAAGCAGGCAGGCCCCGGCAAGTTCACCGTGACCGACGGCGAGCTGCGCACCGAGGGCGGCATGGGCCTGCTGACCTACCAGGCCAAGGAGCTGAAGGCCTACTCGCTGAAGCTCGACTGGAAGATGGAGGGCGACGACAACTCCGGAGTCTTCGTCGGCTTCCCCGAGTCGGACGACCCGTGGTCCGCGGTGAACAACGGCTACGAGATCCAGATCGACGCGACGGACGCCCCGGACCGCACCACCGGAGCCGTCTACACCTTCAAGTCCGCCGACATCAAGGCCCGTGACCGGGTTCTGCGGCCGCCCGGCCAGTGGAACAGCTACGAGATCAAGGTCCAGGGCGAGCGGCTCCGGGTCTTCCTGAACGGGGTGAAGATCAACGACTTCACCAACACCGACCCGGTCCGCAGCCTCAAGGACGGATACATCGGCCTCCAGAACCACGGAGCCGACGACCAGGTGTCGTTCCGCGACATCCAGCTGAAGGAACTGCCCTCGACGTAGGGCGGCCACCTCCTGCGCCGGCGGCGGGCGGGGAAGCGCGACTCTTCCCCGCCCGCCGCCCACCACCCCTCTTCACCCTTCTCTCTTTGGGAGGCAGCCCGTGACCGCTCACGCCGTCCGTACCGGAGTCTGGTTCATCGGAGCACGCGGCTCCGTCGCCACCACCGCCACCGCGGGATGCGCCGCCGTCGCGGCAGGGCTCCACCCGCCGACCGGCATGGTCACGGAGACACCACCCTTCGCGGGCGCCGGGCTGCCGCCCCTGACCTCCCTCGTCTTCGGCGGCCACGACACCCTCGACTGCCCGCTGCCCAAGCGGGCCGAGGCCCTCGCCGCCGGGGGAGTGCTCCCGCACGGCACCCCCTCGGCCGTGGGGTCCGAACTCACCGCGGCGGACGAGGAGATACGCCCCGGCGGACCGCTGCCGGGCGACACCCGCACCGACGAGGAGCTCATCGCGGCCTTCGCCGCGGACATCCAGGACTTCACCCGCCGCCACGGGCTCGCCCGCACGGTCGTCGTCAACGTCGCCTCGACGGAGCCCGCCCCCGGCGAGGACGACTCCCGGCTGCCCGCCAGCTCCCTCTACGCGGCGGCCGCACTCCGCGCCGGCTGCCCCTACGTCAACTTCACCCCGTCCACCGGGCTGCGCAGCCCGCACCTGCGGGACGCCGTCGACACCTGCGGGCTGCCGCACGCCGGACGCGACGGCAAGACCGGGCAGACCCTGCTCCGCTCCGTGCTCGCGCCGATGTTCGTCCAGCGCGCCCTGCCGGTGCGCGCCTGGTCCGGCACGAACCTGCTGGGCGGCGGGGACGGCGCGGCGCTCGCCGACCCGGCAGCGGCCGCCGCCAAGAACGCGGGCAAGGAACGCGTGCTCGCCGACACCCTCGGGGCCGCGCCGGAGGGCGAGGTGCACATCGACGACGTGCCGGCCATGGGGGACTGGAAGACGGCGTGGGACCACATCGCCTTCGACGGATTCCTCGGCTCCCGCATGATCCTCCAGACGATCTGGCAGGGCTGCGACTCCGCCCTGGCCGCACCGCTGATCCTGGACCTGGCCCGGCTCCTGGCCCGCGCCCACGAGGCGGGACTGACCGGACCTGTGCCCGGACTCGGCTTCTACTTCAAGGACCCGGACGGCGGTCCGGCCGGGCTGCCCGAGCAGTACCAGGAACTGCTGGCCCTCGCCGAACGCCTGCGGGCGGACCGATGAGCCCCCTCCGGCTGCTCGCGGACGCGGCCGGTGCGCCCCGGCTGCTCGGTGCCCGTCCGCGCGGCGCGGCCGCACCGGTCCGTGTTCCCCCAGTCAGCCTGTCCGGTGCGGGCGGGACTGCGCCCGCACCGGACAGGCCCCCCGTCCGCGCCCGCCTGCGGGCCTGGGCCGAACTGCTGCGCGTGTCCGCGCTGTTCACCGTGCCCGGCGACGCGCTCGCCGGGGCCGCGGCCACCGGACTGCGTCCCGGCCGGGGCACCGCGCTCGCCGTCGGCGCCTCGCTCTGCCTCTACGAGGCCGGCATGGCCCTCAACGACTGGGCGGACCGCGAGGAGGACGCCGTGGACCGCCCGCACCGGCCCATCCCCTCCGGCCGGATCGCGCCGGGGGCCGCGCTGGCCGCGGCCGGCACCCTGACCGCCGCCGGTCTGGCCCTCGCCGCCCGCGCGGGCCGTCCCGCCCTCGCCGTGGCGTCCGGCCTCGCCGCCACGGTCTGGGCCTACGACCTGCGCCTGAAGCACACGAGGCTGGGGCCGGCCGCGATGGCCTCGGCCCGCACCCTGGACCTGCTGCTCGGCGCGACCGCCACCGCGGCCAGGACCGGCGCACCGGCCCCGTCGGCGCGCACGGCACCCGCTGCCGGGACGGCTCCGGTCCTGGCGTCCCCCGCTGTCCCGGCGCGCACCGCGGCCCCGGCGACTCCGGCGGCCCCGGCCGTCGTGTCCCCGCCGCCCGTGTCCGCGCGGCCCTCCGCCGCCCGTACCCCCGCCGCCGCGCTCCCCGCCGCCCTCGTGCTCGGCGCGCACACCTACGCCGTCACCGCCGTCTCGCGGCACGAGGCACAGGGCGGGTCCACGGCCGCACCGCTGGCCGCGCTCGCCGGTGTCGCCGGCCTCGGGGCCGCCGTCCTGCACGGACGGCCGGGGGGAGGAGCGCCACCCGGTGCGCCCGGCCGGCTCCTGCTCCCCGCCTTCGCCGCCTCCTACCTCCGCACCTCAGCGGTCCCGCTCCTGCACGCGGCCCTCAACCCCTCCCCGCCCCTCACCCAGCGGGCCGTCGGCGGCGGCATCCGCGCGATGATCCCGCTCCAGGCGGCCCTCGCGGCCAGAGCCGGGGCGCCCCTCGCCGGGCTCGCGGTCATGGGGCTCGTCCCCCTCGCCCGGGCGCTCTCCCGGAAGGTGAGTCCCACATGACCCTCCGCCTCAGTTACGGCACCAACGGGCTGACCGACCTCCGGCTCGACGACGCCCTCGCCCTCCTCGCCGACCTCGGGTACGACGGGGTCGGCCTGACCCTCGACCACATGCACCTCGACCCGCAGGCGCCGGACCTCGCCGCCCGCACCCGCGCGGTGGCCCGCAGACTCTCCGCGCTGGGTCTCGCCGTCACCGTCGAGACCGGGGCGCGCTACGTCCTCGACCCACGGCGCAAGCACGGCCCGTCGCTGCTCGACCCCGACCCCGACGGACGCGCGGCCCGCACCGCCCTGCTCGTCCGGGCCGTCGAGGTGGCCGCCGACCTCGGGGCCCACGCCGTGCACTGCTTCAGCGGCATCACACCGCCGGACACCGCCCCGGACACCGCGTGGGAGCGGCTGACCGGTGCGCTCGGCCCCGTCCTGGACGCCGCCGACCGTGCGGGCGTGCCCCTCGCCGTCGAACCGGAACCCGGGCACCTGCTCTCCGCGCTCGCCGGCTTCCACCACCTCCGCTCCCTCCTCGGCGACCCGGAGCCCCTCGGACTCACCCTCGACATCGGCCACTGCCAGTGCCTGGAACCCGCCTCGCCCGCCGACTGCGTGAAGGAGGCCGCCCCCTGGCTGCGGCACGTCCAGATCGAGGACATGCGGCGCGGTGTCCACGAGCACCTGCCGTTCGGAGACGGCGAGATCGACTTCCCGCCGGTACTCGAAGCGCTCGCCGCCACCGGGTACACCGGCCTCACCTCCGTCGAACTGCCCCGGCACTCGCACGCGGGCCCCGAACTGGCCCGCACCTCGCTGGACTTCCTGCGCCGCGCCGCCGGGACGACGAACGGAGCCGCACCGTGCTGACCAGCCGCAAGGAGCTCGACGACCTGCTGCCCGGGGCGGCCAGGGCGTGGCTCGACGAAGCGCTCGCCGAAGCCGCGCACGCCGCGGCCCACCCCGGCACGGACCACGCGGACCCGCCCTGGGAGCTGCGGTTCGCCTCGGCCGGCCGGCACTGCGGAAGCGCACACGCGGACTCCGTACGCGCCCTGCTGCTCGTCGAGGCCCGTGCGTCGCTGCCCGCCGTGACGCGGCTCTACCACCAGGGCACCGCGGCCGAACGCCGCGCCGTCCTCCGCACCCTGCCGCTGCTCGACCTCGGCGCCACCGCGCTCCCGCTCGTCGAGGACGCCCTGCGGACCAACGACACCCGGCTGGTCGCCGCGGCCGTCGGCCCCTACGGCGCCGCCCACCTCGACGCCCACGGCTGGCGGCACGCCGTCCTGAAGTGCCTCTTCACCGAGGTGCCCGTCGAAGCCCTGGACCGGCTCGGCGAACGCGCCCGCGGCGACGCGGAACTCGCCCGCATGCTCAGCGACTTCGCGGCGGAACGCACCGCCGCGGGGCGCGTCGTCCCCGCCGGGCTGCGGACCGTCCTGGAACTCACGGCCCCGGCGCCCGCCCCCGCCCCCACGGAGGAGTCCTGATGCGCATCTTCGACCCCCACATCCACATGACGTCCCGCACCACGGACGACTACCGGGCCATGTACGACGCCGGCGTCCGCGCCCTGGTCGAACCCTCCTTCTGGCTCGGCCAGCCCCGCACCTCACCGGCCAGCTTCTTCGACTACTTCGACGCCCTCCTGGGCTGGGAGCCCTTCCGCGCCTCCCAGTACGGCATCGCCCACCACTGCACGCTCGCCCTCAATCCCAAGGAGGCGAACGACCCCCGCTGCACCCCCGTCCTGGACGCGCTGCCCCGCTACCTCGTCAAGGACTCCGTCGTCGCCGTCGGCGAGATCGGCTACGACTCGATGACCCCGGCCGAGGACACCGCCCTCGCCACCCAGCTGCAGCTCGCCGCCGAACACGGGCTGCCCGCGCTCGTGCACACCCCGCACCGCGACAAGCTCGCCGGCCTGCACCGCACCATCGACGTGGTGCGCGAATCCGATCTCGCCCCCGAGCTGGTCCTGCTCGACCACCTCAACGAGACGACCGTGCGGGACGCCCTCGACAGCGGCTGCTGGGCCGGGTTCTCCATCTACCCGGACACCAAGATGGACGAGGACCGCATGATCACGGTCCTGCGCAACCACGGCACCGACCGGATCCTCGTCAACTCGGCCGCCGACTGGGGCAGGAGCGACCCGCTGAAGACCCGCAAGGTCGCCGACACCATGCTGAAGGCCGGATTCGACGAGGACGACGTCGACAAGGTGCTCTGGCGCAACCCGGTCGCCTTCTACGGGCAGAGCGGCCGGCTCCAGCTCGACGTGGCCGCCCCCGAACCGCTCCACGAGGGCAACTCCATCCTCCGCGGCGGGGAGTGACCCGTGCGCTTCCGCCACCCCGACGGCTCCACCGTCCACCTCGCCTACTGCACCAACGTGCACCCCGCCGAGACCCTCGAAGGAGTGCGCGCCCAACTGCGCGACCACTGCGAACCCGTACGCAGACGACTCGGCCGCGACCGCCTGGGTATCGGACTCTGGCTCGCCAAGGACGCCGCGGGCGCCCTCATCAACGACCCGGCCGCACTGCGCGCGCTGCGCGGCGAGCTCGAACTCCGCGGTCTCGAAGTGGTCACCCTCAACGGCTTCCCCTACGAGGGCTTCGGGGCGCAGGAGGTCAAGTACCGCGTCTACACGCCGGACTGGACCGATCCCGAGCGGCTCGCCCACACCACCGACCTGGCCCGGCTGCTCGCCGCCCTGCTGCCCGACGACGTCACCGAGGGCACCGTCTCCACCCTGCCGATCGCCTGGCGCACCCCCTACGCCGACGACCCCACGGCGGCCGACACCGCGCGCAAGGCGCTCACCACCCTCGCCCAGCGGCTCGACGCACTCGCCGAGCTGACCGGGAAGTCCATCAGGATCGGCCTCGAACCTGAACCGGGCTGCACCGTCGAGACCACCGCCGACGCCATCGGCCCCCTCACCGCGGTGGGCCACGACCGCATCGGCATCTGCGTCGACACCTGCCACCTCGCCACCTCCTTCGAGGACCCGGACACCGCCCTGGACGCCCTGCGCGCGGCCGGGATCACCATCGCCAAGACCCAGCTGTCCGCGGCCCTGCACGCCGAGGACCCGCACCTGCCGGAGGTGCGCGCCGCGCTGGGCGCCTTCGCCGAGCCGCGCTTCCTCCACCAGACGCGCACCCTCACCACCGCCGGCCTCCGGGGGACGGACGACCTCGACGAGGCGGTGTCCGGCGGTGTGCTCCCCGACGGCACCCCCTGGCGCTCGCACTTCCACGTCCCCCTGCACGCACCACCCGCACCCCCGCTCACCTCCACCCTGCCCGTGCTCCGGACCGTGCTGAACCGGCTCGTCGGCGGACCCGTGCCCCTCACCCGGCACCTGGAGATCGAGACGTACACCTGGCAGGCGCTCCCCGCCGCACTGCGGCCGCGCACCCGCACCCAGCTCGCCGACGGAATCGCCGCCGAACTCACCCTCGCCCGCGACCTCCTCGCCGACCTCGGACTGAAGGAGCTCCCGTGACGGCACCCGGTACCTCGCCCACCCCGCTGCTCGTCCTCGACGTCGTCGGCCTCACCCCGCAACTCCTCCGGCACATGCCGAACCTGCGGGCCATGGCCGGATCGCAGGCGCCCCTGTCCACCGTGCTGCCGGCCGTCACCTGCGCCGCCCAGTCCACCTTCCTCACCGGCACCACCCCCGCCGAACACGGCATCGTCGCCAACGGCTGGTACTTCCGCGAGCTCGGCGACGTCCTGCTGTGGCGCCAGCACAACGGGCTCGTCGAGGGGGACAAGCTGTGGGACGCCGCCCGGCGCGCCCACCCCGGCTACACCGTCGCCAACATCTGCTGGTGGTACGCGATGGGCGCCGACACCGACTGGACCGTCACCCCCCGCCCCGTCTACTACGCCGACGGCCGCAAGGAGCCCGACTGCTACACCCGGCCCCCGGCGCTGCACGACGAACTGACCGAGAAGCTCGGCACCTTCCCCCTCTTCCACTTCTGGGGCCCCGGCGCCGACCTGGTGTCCTCGCAGTGGATCATCGACGCCACCCGGCACCTCCTCACCACCCGCGCCCCCGACCTGGCCCTCTGCTACCTCCCGCACCTCGACTACGACCTCCAGCGCTTCGGCCCCGACGACCCCCGCTCCCACCGGGCGGCGGCCGACCTCGACCGCGCCGTCGCACCGCTGCTCGCCGACGCCGAGGCGTCCGGCCGCACCGTGGTCGCGCTCTCCGAGTACGGCATCACCCGGGTGGACCGGCCCGTCGACATCAACCGCGCCCTGCGCCGCGCCGGCCTCCTGGAGGTCCACACCCAGGACGGCATGGAGTACCTCGACCCGATGGCCTCCCGCGCCTTCGCGGTCGCCGACCACCAGCTCGCCCACGTCTACGTACGGCGTCCCGAGGACCTGGAGGCGACCCGGGAGGCCCTCGCCGACCTGCCCGGCATCGCCGAACTCCTCGACGACGAGGGCAAGAAGGCCCACCACCTGGACCACCCCCGCTCCGGTGAGCTCGTCGCCGTCGCGGAGAAGGACGCCTGGTTCACGTACTACTACTGGCTCGACGACGACCGCGCACCCGACTTCGCGCAGCTCGTGGAGATCCACCGCAAACCGGGCTACGACCCGGTGGAACTCTTCATGGACCCCCAGGACCCCTACGTCCGGGTGAAGGCCGCCTCGGCGGTGGCCCGCAAGAAGCTCGGCATGCGCTACCGCATGGCGGTCGTCCCGCTGGACCCCTCACCCATCCGCGGCAGCCACGGCCGCCTCCCCACGAGCGACGACGAAGGTCCGCTCATCCTCTGCTCCACCCCCCACGCGTTCAGCGGCCGAGTCCAGGCCACCGAGGTGAAGTCCCTGCTGCTCCGACTCGCAGGACTGCACTGACCATCCGTACCGCCCGCACGTTCACAGGGAGATTTGTGATCATGAGCCGCACCCCGAAGGACCCCGAGCTCGCGAGCAGGCTCAGCCGCCGCAACGTCCTGGGCGTCGCCGCCGGAGCGACCGCCGCGACCCTCCTCAGCGGCGCAGCCGCGCAGGCCACGAGCCCGGACAGCGTCCAGGGCAAGGATCACGGCCACGGCCACGGACACGGCCAGGACAAGGGCCGTCCCGTCCTGCCCCCCGGGCGCCTCGGCATCCAGCTCTACAGCCTCCGCGACAAGGTCTCCACGCTCGGCTTCGCCCCCGTCTTCGCGGAGCTGGAGAAGTACGGCTACGACGAGATCGAGTTCGCGGGATACACCCAGGGCTCGGCCGGCGCCATCACCCTCGCCCGGCTCAAGAGGCTGGCGAAGGACCACGGACTGAACCCCATCGGCAGCCACGTCGGCTACTACGACGACAACAATCCGGACGCCAACACCTTCGCGCAGAACCTCACCAGGGTCCTCGACGAGGCCGAGGCGCTCGGCCTCAAGCACATCGGCACGGCCTCCGGGCCCTTCCGCTACGGCTCCACGGTGGACGGCTGGAAGCGTGCGGCGGAGGACTTCAACACCTACGGCGCGGCGGCCCGCAAGCGCGGCATGAAGTTCTACCAGCACAACCACGCGGAGGAGTTCTCCTTCGCGACCGACAAGCCGAACGTGCGCCTCTACGACGTCCTGCTCGCCGAGACCGATCCCGACCTGGTCTACCTGGAGATGGACATCTACTGGGCCTTCAGCGCGCAGTTCCGCTTCGGCAAGCGGGTGGACGGCACGCCGGCGCCCTTCAACCCCATCGACTACGTGCTCAAGCAGCCCCACCGCTACCCGCTCTTCCACGTCAAGGACGGCACGCGCAACGACTCCGCCCGCGACGGCTACGACATGACCGACGTCGGTGACGGCGACCTCGACTACAAGAACTTCCTGAACCGCGTCACCAGCCGCACCCGCCAGGGCCGCACCTACCACCACTGGCAGACCGAGCACGACAACCCGGTCGACTCGCTGGCCTTCGCCCGCAAGTCCAGCGAGCACCTGCACTCGCTGCGGCAGGGCCGCTGCGGGGACTGACACCCCGGGCGCACCCACCCGCGGGGACCCGCTCCGGGAGCCGCCGTCCCGTCACCGGAGCGGCACCCGGGCCGCCACCCGGATCGCACGGGACGCGCCTCGCACGGGACGCACCTCGCACGGAACGCCCGGCCGGACCTCCGGCCGGGCGTTCCGCGTGCGCGGACACCCGGACGGGTCCGTCACGCGATGCCCTGCCGGTCCGGGTGCAGTGCGAACGCCCGGCCGACCGCTCCGGGCGCCGTGCGCTCCACCGCCTCCACCAGGAGCGCACGGTGCCTGAGCAGCGGCTTCCGCCGCTCCTCGGAGGCGAGCAGCAGCAGGTCGTCGAGCCCCGCCAGCAGCCGACGCGTGACCTGAGGGCTGTCGGCCGCGCACCCGCGGACCTCCTCGAACGCCAGGTCCACGAGATCCGTCCACCCCGGCACCCGCCGGACCAGCCGCACGTCGCCCCGCCGGTCCCGGTGGTGCAGCGTGGCGAGCGGCATGGTGACGGCGGCGGAGAGGAACTGCACGATCCGGTCCAGGCACTGCACCGCCGTGGTCGGATCGTGCACGGACGGCGACAGGGCGCGCAGCGCGATGTCCGCCAACTGCCGCAGGCCGAACGCCGGATCCTGGTACGGGGTGCGCTCCACCCCGACCGCGACCGTGCGCCGCAGGGCGCGGGCCGGCGGAGCGGGTGCGCCGTGGACGGTGAACAGCGGTGTGCCCGGCACCACGAAGTCCCCGGCCCGGGGCACCAGTCGCAGCACGACCCCGTGCCGGCGGGCCCTGCGCACCAGCCGCGCCACCGCCACGTCCCGGACCACCCCCGCCCGTCCGTGGTGCACGAGCCGCGCGGTGACGGGATCCGGCACCCGCCCCTCCGCCTCCCCGTCCGGCTGCCGCGCCAGCGCGCGCAGCGACTCCCGGGTGATGTGGTCGAGCACCGGCCCGACCTGCATGAGGCGCAGGGTGGACGAGACGTAGGCGACGAACAGCAGCAGACTCAGCCCGACCAGGAGCAGCGTCAGCAGGCTCTGCAGCAGCGGCACCGACGTCACCCGCCGGAGGTCCGGCTGCGCTCCGCCCTCGTAGGACGTCAGGACGAGCAGCGAGAACGCGAAGGTCGCCAGGAACACCGTCAGCGTGAGCTTGCTGATCCTGCTGCGCACGAAGATCCGCACGACCCGCGGGGTGAGCTGGCCGCTCGCCATCTGCACCGCCACCAGCGAGATGCTGAAGACGACACCGATGAAGGTCATCATCGCCGCGCTGACCGTGGTGACGATCGTCCGCGCGTCCGTGGCGAAGGCCAGCAGGTCCTCGAGCTCCCGGTAGGCCCCCTCCCGCTTCAGGAGCGTGACGATCCAGGTGTCCAGATCGACGAGGACCCACCACAGCGCGAAGACGGACACCAGCCCCGCGGTCGGCGCGAACCAGAAGGTGTCGCGCAGCCGCTCGCGCAGCGCGGCCGCCACCGGGGGCGGCCGGTGCACGCGTCGGCTGCCGTCGTCCGGGACGTTCTTGCCGTTCATGCCCGCGAAGGTAGCCCGGAGCGACCGTGCGCACACGGCACGCCACGACGGGCGCGTCCGCCGGCCCCGGGGCGCACGGCCGCATCCGCACCGCACTGACCACCTGAAACGCAGGTGAGGGGCACCCCGAACCCCTGGTATTGTTTTCTTCGTCGCCACGGGGAACACCCCGGGACGACAGACACCTTGTCCGGGTGGCGGAATGGCAGACGCGCTAGCTTGAGGTGCTAGTGCCCTTTATCGGGCGTGGGGGTTCAAGTCCCCCCTCGGACACCACGGTCAAACGACCAAATGGAGCCGGTCAAAGCGACACAATGTCGCTTTGACCGGCTCTGTTGTTGTGGTGGACGTGGTCTGGCCCTCTGCGGGTTCGCAGAGGGCCAGATGCGTTTGTGCTGTTCAGGTGGGGTGTGAGGGGTGGGGTGGGTCAGGCTCGCGGGGTGGTGTCGAGAAGGTAGCCGCTGGGGGTCCAGTCGTGAGGGTTCTTGAGTTTGTGACGGTTGGAGGGGTGTCGCCGGGTGGGGGGACCGTTGGTCTGGAGAGTGTCGAGCCAGCTGGCAAGTTTGCGGTGGTTGGCGTGGGCGATCTGGAAGGAGAGGAGGAGGGACTGGGCTGCGATTCCGCGGATGCGGCGGGTGCGGCTGCGTTCAATAGCTTCGTGGTCCTTCGCGTAGCCGTTGAAGTGCTCTTCACGGTTCCGAAGGCGGAACTAGTGGTGGACCCAGGGGGCGAGGCCGTGGTCGAGCTCCTGCCAGTGACGGATGCCGATGGCCTGGGTGAAGGTGAGGGACTCACGGCGGCAGACCTCGGGGTGTCCTGCCGGGGTAGGGGTGACGTCGATGAGGGGAAGGCGGGTCGCGGCCGAGGCTTCGGCGTTTGACGGGGCAGGCGACGGTGGGGTGGCTGCCTGCTGCGGGGCGGAGTATTTTTCGCGCGCCTCGGTGGTCGGGGGCGGCGGGCCTGCTCGAGGAGATCCAGCGCAAGGCCCGCCATGTACTGTTCCGCATCCCGGATTCCACAGCGCCGCCCACGTCACCCCTCTACAGGTTATTGCAGAAAGTTTAAAATGGAACATTCCCTGCGTGTCGGTGGACTGCCGCCTGACTCGCACCGGATTCTCATCATGCACATCACTGATGACAGGCTGAGAATGCAAGAAGAGCAGGCCATGAGCACGACCGCTGGTCTGTAGCCGAGCCACGGAGACGCCCGGGGGAGGTCTTCCTTCAAGGAGTCGCGCTCCTGCCTGCCGGTTACGCCGCGGGTTGGTTGCCCGAGGGGCCGGTCGAACTCTCGTGAAGGGTTCCTTCTGTAGGTCCGGATGAGTCTGCAGCAAACCTGTGAGCGTCCTTCAAGCGCTGGGAGACTTTCTCTCCCCCAAATTCTCTAGCCACAGTGCACAGGCGATCGACGACGAATTGCTTGGCGTC
The DNA here is from genome assembly GCF_040613235.1 of Streptomyces sp. NPDC006296. Taxonomy (NCBI): domain Bacteria; kingdom Bacillati; phylum Actinomycetota; class Actinomycetes; order Kitasatosporales; family Streptomycetaceae; genus Streptomyces; species Streptomyces sp. NPDC006296. The sequence continues at coordinate 36,016 of NZ_JBEXRT010000002.1, forward strand.
CGGGGCCAACCCGCCGTACCACTCGTCCAGCAGGTGAGCGGTCTGCACCCATGCTGCACCTGGGGCATAAGTACCCACGTACGCAGCGATCTTGGGAATCATCGCGAGGGTCTGGTCGGTGACAGCCGCAGGCGAATCAAGAAGCAGCTGCGCGAGAATCAACGTAGGGTCCTCGCGTAGCTGATCGCGGTAGGCCAGCGCCTGGACGACCTGCAACTGCCTGAGCTCCCTGTCCGTTTGCGCGCGGGCGCGAAGGCGTATGCGGTCCTGCGCGAGATGCAGGTCCTCCGGGCTGACATAGACCTGCGCAGTGGCCCAATTTACGCGGACTCGGTCGCCCGGTAGGTCCACACGTCGGCCAAATCGGGCATTAGCGCGGTACTGTAATTCCTTGGCGGTGACGATCGGGCAGGTGGCCGCCATTTCCGAGAACGCATCGAGTACATGGGCTGCCGCGACAGACTCAGGTGCGTGATGGAGTCGCCCTCTTCTACGCCATTGCCCCTCCGCGTGGACGGTAAAGCGGAAGCCCTCGTCGGCGCTCGCAGCGGTGAAGTCCACAGAGAACGAACCCCGTCGCGCCGACCAGGGCCAGGTTCTACTCACCCGCCGGCCCGCCCTCGCTCTGTGAGCGGCCTCGGTGCGGATCTGCTTCCCTGACACTACGCATCAAGGTGGCGTGGGACCGGTGGCGGGCCTCCTTGTTGGGTGCGTCTTCTTCAGACACCCAGTGCTCAGCAAGCCGGACTAGGTTGAGGAAGCGCAGGCCTCTCAGGTAGTCACGGGGAGAGTCATGTACTGCGCGCACCATCGTGCTGACGATCAGGTCCGCCGCACCTGGGTGCGCCACTGTCGCATCCAGCCAGGCAGCACAGGCTCGGTGGGTCAACGAAGTGGGCTCCTCGGATTCCAGGGCGATTCGCCACCCGCGGATCACCCAGTCCGGAATGGAGTCCTCGGAGTTACTCAGGAGAACGAGCCAGCCAGTGTCATCCCGCTGCAGCGCCAGATGCATGAAGGCGCTCCTTGCAGCCTGCTGCTGCCCTTTCTGGTCACTGGCGAACCAGGTGTTCAGCGTCTTGCGTAGCAAGGGGCGCAGACCGTCGTCGCCCCAAAGGGCGTCGATGGCTGCGCCAATGGCTTCCGCTACGTCGGCCCTTTGTTCGATGTCGAACTGCACCCGCTGATCGAGCGAGCTCGCCAAGTCGCCCAGACGGCGGAGCATTTGCTCGGGGTGGGCCGGGGTGACGCTCTGGAAGGCGTGGGCCAGGGTCTTCAGGAGCGGAGCGTTGCCCTTCTCAATCCAGTTGCTGGTGGCGTTCCGTGTGAGCTGGCCGATCTCCGGGTCTAGAGCTGCCGTGACCAATAGCGCGTGTGCATGCCTGTCCAGGGGGCTGTCCGCTGACCAGTTCGTCGCCACGACGAGTAACGTGCGTGTGGATCGGGCGGCCTGCGCATGGTGCAGGATCCACGGCGCCAGGCGCTCGGCGAGCTTCTCGGCCTTGTGCGCCGCCAAGTCGACGCACAACTCTGCTGTCCACCTGATGAACTTGTCGATGAGTTCGGGGCGATCCAGCAGAAAGTAGCGCACGATCGCTTCGGCGAAGCCGGGGCCGGGGAAGCGCAGTGTGCCATCGGGGCGGAGTTCCGCGTCGAGCTGGTGGGCGAGTTGGATCAAGCCTGGTCCCTGCTGCCCCGTCAGCCTGGTGGAGATGTCGTTCTTCTCACCCAACGCACGGGCAAGGGAGAGGATCCTGTCGTGCACGTTGTCGACGGGTTCGCCGTCATAGACCGCGGCCAGGAGCAAGTAGTTGCGGTCGTAGCTGGTGCGCCCATCTTTGGAGTGCCAGTCGGTCAGCACATCCATCCAACCTGAAACGGCCTTGTTTGCAGCGTCGATAGCCTCGTTGAAGCCGTCGGACCCGGCTTCGGTGCTCCGACCGGTGGTGGTCCGGTAGTCGGACTCAGCCCGCACAAGGGTCTGGGCCCACTCCCGGACTTGTCCCGGGCGTAGACCAGCCAGTTTCTCCTTGATGCGGTGGTCGTCAACCCATTGCTTCGGGTCGGCAATACCGCCGGAGCTCAGGTACTTCAAAAGGAGCGAGGCTGGTGTGGGCGGGTGCGGCCTGCGTGCGAGGTCTCCGGCGCCATGCCCGATGCGGTTCCAAAGGTCTGTACGCAGGATAACTACCAGGTACGAGCCGTCATAGCGCAAGTCGTCAGCCTGCATGAGCTCAAGCCCGAAGTCGCAAGAGGGGGGAATACTCTCCTCCCTCGGGCGCAGATCGAGGATCCACCCGGTGCGCTTGTGCCCCTTGAGCCCCTCCGCGCTGAAGCTGTCACCGGGTTCCCGGCGTATCCGGCGCAGCGTCAGCGCTTCGCCAGGCCTGGTGGCAAGCAGGTGGAGGGCTGCAGTCCAGCGGCCGCTGCCGTGGTGGTCCGCGAAAAGCACGAGGGTGCGGTTGTCCTCCAGCAGCCGGGAGAGCTCCACCCCGTTCTCGATGGAAACGTACTCCGCGAGGTCCCGCTCTACCATCTCCGGAGGCAAAGGCGCACCACTGTGACGCTGAACGGCCTCGAACCACTGCCCGATCTGGGTGCCGTGGTTGGTATCCGCATGGACACTGGCATATGCACCGGAGGGACGGCCCGCCGGTGAGGGGGCAGGATCGCGGTCAGCCGTGGAATCGGTCTCGTCCTCGGTCGCAGCGCCGAGCTCCGCGCCCCTTTGAGGGGCTGCGGCCGAACCCGTCGCTTCCCCCTCCGCGTGCGGGCCCGCAGGATCCGCAGCCACGCTTCCGGGTGCAGCATCCGAGGCCTGTCCTTCGCCGTCTGCCACGCCTTCTTCCAGGTCAGGCTCCGCGGCGGTATCGGTGTTGTCAGAAGCGGGCTCGGCCATGCACGGTCTCCTTCTGGCTGATGTGAGCGGACCCGGCGTTGGGAGGGGGCGTCAGGTTCGGCCGTCGATGACCGGTGCCCGCATGCCGACCACCCTTCCGCCTGGTTCCACGCGCTTTGCCCTGATCACGCTCGAGGCCGAACCGCGGATCGCTTCCTGTGCCTCCAAGCCGGTCACTTCGCCGGCCACCGTGTCGTAGTGCTGCTCGCTGAGCGGCCCCGATCGCTCGCGGATCTCACCCTGGAAGGTGAACCGCTGACCGTAGACGTCCTCCAAGGCCTCTCGCACACGCCCCATCATCTGCATCAGCTCGGCGTCCTCGGCGGTGATCCGTTCCGGGGCGCGCGTGTACGGCGTCATGGCGAGAGCCAAGACCTCCAGCACAGGGAGTCGGGATGCGAGGCGGTCCGGGTCGATGCGAAGCGGCAACTCCAGGTCGCCCACCAGCTCGGCGGGGATCTCCGGATCAGCCTCGGGCTCTGCCGTTTGGCCGGAACGCCGACGCTCTAAGACTGCGTCCAACCGCTGGTACAGAAACGTTAGCGTCGCTGGCAAAGCACCACCGACGACTGCGGAAAAGTCCACGACACCAGACACGAGATCCCCCTAGAAGACATGGCCCCGGACATAGAACGAGGTCCATTAGTACCGCCCCACCTCCGCCATGCACCTCAATTCAACCGAGCATGGCTTAAATTAGACCGCAGCAGATGATCAACACCGACATTGTGAAAATTGGTTCGAATGCGAATCGCCTGTGCGGCTTGCATGCGCATTGAGTGCTATCCACTCAAGGGGAAGGTGGAGCCTGATCCGTCGCGGGGTTCCGGATGACCTTCGGGCTGTGGCCGTGCTCGCGATACCCGAGCTCATCAGGGCAGTTCGCGACCCGGATGGCCCGCCAAGCCACGTCGAACGACAAGCTCCAGTCCGACTTATGCATCATGCGGACTGCCTTCAGGCTGGTGAGCGGCGAGAGAGCGAAGCGAGTCGCGATTAATTTCACGTGGTGAGTGTGCCAGGCGGCACCAGTCTCCCCTTCGGCGTTTCCAGCCAATAACCCGCTGTAAATTCAACCCCAGGAGTTAACTGCTGTCACACAAGTGAACAGCCGAAGTGCAGCGGATTCCCACTCGCACTGACTTTCGTGATCAAGACTGTGCCGTTCCACGCAGCCGACTGCCCATTTAGCTGCGTCAGCTGAAGGGGCTGATGCAGGGTTGGGCGACAGGTTCAGTCACACGGCCTGGAGGGCCGATGTGGACATGACGGCTTCGAATTCCACGGGGGGCAGTCGGCCGAGTGCGGCTTGTCGACGGCGCTGGTGGTAGGTCTTCTCGGTCCAGGTCACGATGGCGATCCACAGTTCCTGGTGGGTGGCCCATGCGCGGCGGTCGAGGACGTTCTTCTGCAGCAGGCTGAAGAAGGACCTCATGGCCGCATTGTCGCCCGCCGCTCCGACCCGTCCTATCGAGCCGACGATCTGGTGGCGGCCGAGTGCGCGGACGAATTTCCGGGACCGGAACTGCGACCCGCGATCGCTGTGCACTGCGGGAGCCCGACAGAGGGATGCGGGCGACGTGAAGCAGGCGCAGCCCAGGCTGTGACGACGGTGCTCACGTAAAAGCGGCAGCCCTCCGTACACGCGCCGCGGGGCGTCTGGCCGTCACCGGCTGGGGGTACGGGATCCGCTGGTGGAGAGGCGGGCCTGGGCGACCCGTTCGCACACCGAACGGTGGCGTCCGTATCTCCGAGCAGGCAGGTCACGCCGCCGAACGGGCGCAGTCCCCTGGGGCCGCTGGAGCGGTGAGGTCTTCCGCCTTGGCGAGCGCCGAGCCGTCGGCGACGTCATCGGTGATTGACAGCAGATGCCCTGGAAACTGATCTTGTTCGAGCCGGGAACGATCACAGCTGGCGGGCTTCATCAGTGCAGGCCAGGGGGTAGTGTCGGTTGGCCACCACACACCACGAAGAACCCCGGCCCAGCCGGGGTTCTTCGCGTTGGTGCGGGTCCGGGAGCGGGCCGGACGCCGTGTCCCGGACCGCCCCCCGATCACCTCGTGCGGGTCACGACACGGGCGTGGTGCACCTGGTCGTCGTGCCGTCGCTCAGGCAGGCCCGTACCCGGCGGCCGTCCGTCGCCTTCAGCACCCCGGCGTCGGCGACCTTCGCGTAGGTCCCGCCCGGCTGCTTGTCCTCCAGCCACACGGTGACACCCGAGGAGGCCGAGTGCGCCCAGGCGTAGTCGTCGCTCACCGACCAGTCGGGCCGGCCGCCGGACAGGGTGACGCGGGCGCCGTTCGGCAGTTCCGCCGTGTCCCAGTCCGTCGCCTTCGACGACCAGGTGGTGACCTTGTCCGGGGTGACGCCCTCGCACGCCTCACCCGGCGCGCACGGGCCGATCGGGCCCTGGACGGAGGTCTGGTAGATGTTGTTGCCCTGGTGGGTGGCGAACGCCCACTTCTTGCCGTCCGCCACCAGCCCGGCGATCTGGTCACCGGACAACGGGTCCAGGGCGATCATCTTCGTCTTGCCGGACGCGGTCAGCCGGCCGCCGGGCAGCGGCTCGGGGCGGGCGGTGCGGGAGTCGGGGCCACCGGAGGCGTGCTTCATCAGGGTGGCCGAGACACCGTCGCGGCCCGGCGGGAGTTCGGCCTCGCCCCAGTAGTAGAAGTGGTACGGATCCCAGGCGGGACGGCCCTTGTAGATCTTGAGGCGTCCGCCCTGGTAGATGTCGGCGTCCTCGACGACCTCGGGATCGTAGAGCGGCATCCACTCGGTGACGCTCGCCGGGTCGATGCCCGTGCACGGCAGCGTGGCGCACGGGGCCTGGGCCGGCGGCGTTGCCATGTCCTCCCCGTCGGTGGTGCACTCGGTGCCCGTCGAGTCGCTGACGCAGGCCCGCAGTTCGGGCAGCCAGGAGAAGGCCCGGGTGGAGCCGGTCGCCGTACGGGAGGCGCCGTCGCGCGGGAGCTCGGAGTACACCTCGCCCCAGCGGCCCGAGCCCTGCCACGCCTCCAGCCAGTAGCGTCCGCCGGCGGGGAGCACGCCCTCCGCCCAGCCCAGGTAACCGCCCTGCTTGAGGCGTCCCGAGGCCTGCTGCACGGACGCGCCCGACGGCAGCTCGACCCGGTGGTAGTCGGAACGCTCCACGTAGGACCAGTCCGACGCGGGGATCGCCTTCGGGTCGGCCTCGGCGCACCAGCCCTCGCACGGACCCCAGGGCACCACCTCGGCGCTGTACTCGGTCAGGCAGCCGCGCTCGGTGCCGTCGCTGACGCAGGCGCTGTTGGCGTACGTGCCCCGGGGGACCGAGGTCGAGTACAGGAACATCCCGGTGGTGCCGTCGGTGCCGCGGTAGGCGCGCGGATGGTCCACGGGCGTGATGATGTTGATGCCGTCGCCCCAGTTGTCGACGGCGCGCAGCCACAGCCGTCCGTTCTCCACGCCTGACCCGAAGTGCACCTCGGCCCAGGTGTAGGTCCTGCCGCTGGACGTGTCCCAGGCCGGCTTGCCGGTGTACTGGACGATCCGCGTCCCGGAGGCGAGGGTCGTCTCCTTGAAGACCTTCGGCGCCCCGCCGGACTGCCACGCGGTGACCTTGCCCGGATCCGCCCCCTCACAGGGGAGCTGCGGACAGGGAGCCGGTTCCGCCGCGCGCGCCGCCTGCGCCGTGGGAGCCGTCAGCAGCGCGGCGCTCACGGCGGCCGCGGCCAGGACGGCGCAGCGGGACCACCACCGCCGTCGGCCACCGGTGCCCGTCCGGCCGCCCTTCACGGGTCTGCGGCCGGGCGCCGAGCGTTGAGCTGCCCCGCTGTCCATCGCACCTCCAGTGCGTCGTGTCGCGTGTCCTGCCGGGCCGGGTCGGCCCGGGGCGATGGAACCGGCGGCATCTCTCCGGATCGTCTCGGACATGTCTCCGGCAGCGGATTACGGCCAGCCCCCGACGGGGCGCCCCGGGGGAGCGGCGCATCACGATCCGGCCTCGGGCGCCGTACAGGGGGTTGATTTCCGCCATGTAATCGATTCCAATCATCCGTGTAATCGATTCCACGGCATGGTCCGCCGGTTTCGAGGCCCTCGGAAACCACAAGGAGGTGGTCCGGAAATGGCGAGCATCAAGGATGTCGCGGCCCGGGCGGGCGTCTCCGTCGCCACGGTCTCCCGCGTCCTCAACAGCCATCCCTCGGTCAGCCCGGACGCACGCGCACGCGTCCTCGCCGCCGTGGACGCCCTCGGTTACCGGCCCAACGCCGTGGCCCGCTCACTGCGCACCGACCAGACGCGCACGCTGGGCCTCGTCATCAGCGACGTGCTCAACCCGTACTTCACCGCGCTGGCCCGGTCCGTCGAGGAGGAGGCCCGCGCGCTCGGCTACAGCGTGATCATCGGCAATGCCGACGAGCGCCCCGAACAGCAGGACCACCACGTGCGCACGCTCCTGGACCGCAGGATCGACGGGCTCCTGGTCTCACCCGCCGACGGGGAGTCCCCGCTGCTGCTGGACGTCGCGCGCACCGGCACCCCGATGGTCTTCGTCGACCGCTGGATCCCCGGGGTGGACATCCCCGTCGTGCGCGCGGACGGCCACCGGGCCATCCAGGACCTGGTCGCCCACCTCCACGCCCTCGGCCACCGCAGGCTCGCCATCATCGCCGGCCCGGCGGCCACCACCACCGGCGACGAGCGCGTCGAGGCCTTCCGGGAGGCGATGGCCGCCCACGGACTCGCCCTGCCGGACGCCCACATCGGACAGGGCGACTTCCAGGCCGAGAGCGGGCGCCGCGCCACCGAGCACTTCCTGGCCCTGCCCGAACCGCCCGAGATCGTCTTCGCCGCCGACAACCTCATGGCGCTCGGCGCCCTCGACGCCGTCCGCGCACACGGACTGCGCGTCCCCGAGGACATCGGGATCGCGGCCTTCGACGACATCCCCTGGTTCGTCCACACCGACCCGCCGATCACCGCGATCGCCCAGCCGACGGGCGACCTCGGCCGTGCCGCGGTGCGGGCCCTCGTCGACATCGTCGAGGGCCGGCCCCCGCAGTCCGTCACCCTGCCCGCCACCCTCGTCGTACGCAGCTCCTGCGGCGAGCGCACCTCCGTCCCCGGGAGCAACGAGTGATCCGATCAACCGAGTTGCTGCGCATCGAAGGTCTGCGCAAGACCTTCCCCGGCGTCGTCGCCCTGGACGGCGTCGACTTCGACCTGCGCAGCGGTGAGGTGCACGTCCTGCTCGGCGAGAACGGCGCCGGCAAGAGCACCCTCATCAAGATGCTCTCCGGCGCCCACCGGCCGGACGGCGGCCGGATCTTCGCCGGCGGCCGGGAGGTGCGCATCCACGGCGCGCAGGACGCCGAGAGGCTCGGGATCGCCACGATCTACCAGGAGTTCAACCTGGTACCCGATCTGACGGTCGCCGAGAACATCTTCCTCGGCCGCCAGCCGCGCCGCTTCGGCATGATCGACCGGCGGCGCATGGAGGCCGAGGCCGAGACGCTCCTGCGCCGGGTCGGGCTGCACGTCTCACCGCGGGCCCGGGTCCGTGAACTGGGCATCGCACGCCTCCAGATGGTCGAGATCGCCAAGGCGCTCAGCCTGGAGGCACGCGTCCTGATCATGGACGAGCCGACCGCCGTGCTCACCTCCGAGGAGGTGGACAGGCTCTTCGGCATCGTCCGGCAGCTGCGCGCGGACGGCGTCGGCGTCGTCTTCATCACCCACCACCTCGACGAGATCGCCGCCCTCGGCGACCGTGTCACCGTCCTGCGCGACGGCCGGAGCATCGACCAGGTGCCCGCCTCGACCCCCGAGACGGAACTCGTCCAGCTCATGGTGGGCCGCAGCATCGAGCAGCAGTACCCGCGCGAACGCCCGGAGACGGGCGAGCCGTTGCTCTCCGTCCGCGGGCTCACCCGCGACGGGGTCTTCCACGACATCAGCTTCGACGTGCGGGCCGGTGAGGTCGTCGGCCTCGCCGGACTCGTCGGAGCGGGCCGCACCGAGGTCGCCCGCGCCGTCTTCGGCGCCGACCCCTACGACTCCGGCACCGTCGACGTGAACGGCGAGCGGCTGGGCAAGCACGACGTGACCGCCGCGATGGGCGCCGGGATCGGGCTCGTCCCCGAGGACCGCAAGGGGCAGGGCCTCGTGCTCGACGCCTCGGTCCAGGACAACCTCGGCCTCGTCACCCTCCGCGCGGCGACCCGCTCGGGATTCGTCGACGTCAAGGGGCAGCGCACCGCAGCCGCGCGCATCGCGCAGCAGCTGGGCGTGCGGATGGCCGGACCCGGCCAGCACGTCCGCACGCTGTCCGGCGGCAACCAGCAGAAGGTCGTCATCGGCAAGTGGCTCCTGGCCGACACCCGGGTGCTCATCCTCGACGAGCCGACGCGCGGCATCGACGTCGGGGCGAAGGTCGAGATCTACCAGCTCGTCAACGAGCTGACGGCCTCCGGACACGCCGTCCTGATGATCTCCAGCGATCTGCCCGAGGTCCTCGGCATGAGCGACCGGGTCCTGGTCATGGCCCAGGGCCGCATCGCCGGCGAACTCCCCGCGCACGAAGCCACCCAGGACGCCGTGATGGCACTCGCCGTCAGCGCCGCACCCGTCACCACACCCACCGAGAAGGCAGAGGAGGGCCCCCGTGGCCACTGACACGCATCCGAGCACGACGGGCGGGGGCGGCGCCGGACACACCCTCCGCCGCCTCCTGCTCGACAACGGCGCCCTCAGCGCACTGGTCGTCCTCCTGGTGGCGATGTCGCTGCTCTCCGGCGACTTCCTCACCACCCAGAACCTCCTGAACGTCGGCGTCCAGGCCGCGGTGACCGCGATCCTCGCGTTCGGCGTCACCTTCGTCATCGTCTCGGCGGGCATCGACCTGTCCGTCGGTTCGGTCGCCGCGCTCTCCGCGACCGTCCTCGCCTGGTCGGCGACCTCCGCCGGCCTCCCCGTCTGGCTGGCGGTGGTCCTCGCCGTCGCGACCGGCATCGCCTGCGGCTTCGTCAGCGGCGCCCTGGTCGCCTACGGCAAACTGCCCTCGTTCATCGCGACGCTGGCCATGCTCTCGGTGGCCCGCGGGCTCGCCCTGGTCATCTCCCAGGGCCGGCCGATCCCCTTCCCCGACTCGGTCTCCGTGCTGGGTGACACGCTCGGCGGATGGCTGCCCGTCCCCGTCCTCGTGATGATCGCCATGGGCCTCATAGCGGCGCTCGTCCTGGCCCGCACCTACCTCGGCCGCTCGATGTACGCCATCGGCGGCAACGAGGAGGCCGCCCGGCTCTCCGGACTGCGCGTCAAGAAGCAGAAGCTGGCGATCTACGCCCTGTCCGGCCTCTTCGCGGCGGTCGCGGGCATCGTGCTCGCCTCCCGGCTGGTCTCCGCGCAGCCGCAGGCCGCGCAGGGGTACGAACTCGACGCGATCGCCGCGGTCGTCATCGGCGGAGCCAGCCTCGCGGGCGGCGTCGGCAAGGCCTCCGGCACCCTGATCGGCGCGCTGATTCTCGCGGTCCTGCGCAACGGCCTCAACCTGCTGTCCGTGTCCGCGTTCTGGCAGCAGGTCGTCATCGGCGTCGTCATCGCCCTCGCGGTGCTGCTCGACACGCTGCGCCGCAAGGCGGGATCCGGCGCCGCGACCGCCGGCGGCTCGTCCGCGGGGCCGGGATCACCGGGGAAGGGCCGCAGGGGAGCGTTGCAGGCCGGCGTCGCGCTGGTCTGCGTGGCCGCCGTCGTCGCCGCCGTGACCTACGCCAAGTCCGGTTCCTCCGCGGCCACCACCAAGGTCGGCATGTCGCTCTCCACCCTGAACAACCCCTTCTTCGTGCAGATGAAGGAGGGCGCGCAGGCCGAGGCCGAGGCGGCCGGCGTCGACCTGACCGTCACCGACGCCCAGAACGACGCCTCGCAGCAGGCCAACCAGCTGGAGAACTTCACCAGTTCCGGCGTGGACTCGGTCATCGTCAACCCGGTGGACTCCGACGCGGTCGGCCCGGGTGTCCGCGGGGCCGACAAGGCGGGCATCCCCGTGGTCGCCGCCGACCGCGGCGTCAACAAGGCGGAGATCGCCACCCTCGTCGCCTCCGACAACGTGGCGGGCGGCAAGCTGGCCGCGAAGGCGCTCGCCGACCGGCTCGGCGGCAAGGGCGACATCATCGTCCTGCAGGGCACCGCCGGCACCTCCGCCAGCCGCGAACGCGGCGCGGGCTTCACCGAAGGCATCGAGGCCTACCCCGGGATCAAGGTCGTGGCGAGCCAGCCGGCCGACTTCGACCGCACCAAGGGCCTGGACGTCATGACCAACCTGCTCCAGTCCCACCCCGGCATCGACGGCGTCTTCGCCGAGAACGACGAGATGGCGCTCGGCGCCGTCAAGGCACTGGGCGGCAGGGCCGGGAAGTCCGTCCCGGTCGTCGGTTTCGACGGGACCCCCGACGGCCTGACGGCGGTCGAGGCCGGCACGCTGTACGCGTCGGTCGCCCAGCAGCCCAGGGAACTGGGGAAGATCGCCGTACGGAACGCGGTCCGCGCGGCCGACGGCGAGAAGGTCGACAGCATGGTGAAGGTACCGGTCAAGGTCGTCACCCGGCAGAACGTCGCCGACTTCTCCTGATCACGGAAGGCACCACCCTGATGCACGGACACGATGACCCCGCCCCGTACGACCTCCTGGTCGTCGGTTCGGCCAACGCCGACCTGGTGGTGGGCGTCGAACGGCGCCCCGGCCCCGGCGAGACGGTGCTCGGCAGCGACCTCGCCGTCCACCCCGGCGGCAAGGGCGCCAACCAGGCGGTCGCCGCAGCCCGCCTCGGCGCCCGCACGGCGCTGCTGGCCCGGGTCGGCGACGACGCCCACGGCCTGCTGCTGCGCGCCTCGCAGCAGCAGGCGGGCGTCGACACGGGCGGGGTCCTCGTCGGCGGCGCGCCCACCGGCGTCGCCCTCATCACCGTCGACCCCTCGGGGGACAACAGCATCGTCGTCTCCCCGGGGGCCAACGCCCGGCTGACCCCGCAGGACGTCAGGGCCGCGGCCCCCCTGTTCGCGTCGGCCCGCGTCGTCTCCGTCCAGCTGGAGATCCCGCTGGACACCGTCGCGGAGACGGCCCGTGCGCTGGCGCCCGGCGCCCGGCTGGTCCTCAACCCCTCCCCGCCCGCGCCGCTCCCCGCGGAGGTGCTGACCGCCTGCGACCCGCTCGTGGTCAACGAGCACGAGGCGCGCGCCCTCCTCGGGGACGGCGCGGACGGCACCCCCGAGGACCGGGCGCGGGCGCTCGTCGCCCTGGGACCGCACTCGGTGGTGATCACCCTGGGCGCGGAGGGCGCCCTGGTCCTCGACACCCGCACCGACGGCGGTCCCGTCCGGGTGCCGAGCCCCCGGGTCGCCGCCGTGGACACCACCGGGGCGGGCGACGCGTTCACCGCCGCCCTCGCCTGGCGGCTCGGCCTGGGCGAGGACCTCGCCCGGGCGGCGGCGTTCGCCGTGCGGGTCGGCGCGGCGGCCGTCACCCGGGAGGGCGCGCAGGCGTCCTTCCCGACCGCGGAGGAGGTCGCGGCCCTGTGAAGAAGTCAGGCATCCTGAACCGGCACCTCGCCGGCGCGCTGGCCGCACTCGGCCACGGGGACGAGGTCCTGATCTGCGACGTGGGCATGCCGATCCCGCCGGGCCCCCGCCTGGTGGACCTGGCCTTCCGGGCGGGCGTCCCGTCCTTCGCCGAGGTCCTGGACGGGCTCCTGGACGAGCTCGTGGTGGAGGGCGCGACGGCGGCCGGGGAGATACGGGAGGCCAACCCGGAAGCCGCCCGCCTGCTCACCGCCCGGCTCCCCGGCCTGGAGCTGGTGACCCACGAACGGCTGAAGGAACGCACGGCCACCGCCCGGCTGGTGGTGCGCACGGGGGAGGCCCGTCCGTACGCGAACGTCCTGCTGAGGTGCGGGGTCTTCTTCTGACCCACAGGCTCTGACCCGCAGGTTCTGACACACAGGTTCTGACACACAGGTTCTGGCGCCCGGGTCCCGACGCCCGGACCGTCACCGGTCCGTGAGCGCGTCCACCAGCCCGGCCAGCGCGCCGGCGAGTGCGTCGAGTCCCGGTCCGGCCGGGCCGCCCGGCTCGGTCATGTACAGATCGCGCCTGATCTCGATCATCAGCGCGCCGACCCGCCGGTCCGTCCCGTGGTGCTTCAGCGGCACGTACGTACCGGAGAAGGGGCTGTTCAGCCCGGTGCCGCCGAATCCGGCGAACGCCTCCTCGGCCGCCGCGAGGAGCCACGGCGGGGTGTGGAAGCCGTCGGTGCCCAGACACACGGGAGGGCGCGGGCCGGTGCCGTGCAGTTCGTAGGGGAGCGCCGCCGACGGGTAGGAGTGGACGTCGACGACGACGGCGCGTCCGGCTGCCGCGAGCCGGTCGTCGACGGCCGCGGTCATGGCGTGCGCGTAGGGGTGGAAGTAGCGGTCGAGCAGGGGACCGGGATCCGCCCCGGGCGGGCGGAGCCGCTGCCCGTGCACGGTCCGGGTGTAGACCGCGCCCATCCCGGCGGCCAGCATCTCCTCACGGTCGTCGGGGAAGCGTTCGGGGTCGACGACCAGCCGTGACAGGCCGTTGACCAGACGCCAGGGCGGTACGGAGCAGAAACCGGCCGCCCGCTCCGCCAGTTCGGCCGTGTGCGCGTCGGTGAGGTGGTCGAGCTCGGCCGTCAGCGCACCGTCGTCGAGCACGATGCCGTCGCGCACCTGCCGCGGGACGACCCGCGAGGAGTGCGGGACGTGCAGCAGCACCGGAGACCCGGGCGCGCCCGGGAACGTCCGGAAGGCGGCGGGCTCCGGTGTCGGCATGGCGTCCTCGTGCGTGGGTGCGTGGGTGCGTGGGTGCGTGCGTGCGGTGTCGTGGCGGGGCCGGGACCGGCCGGTGCTCCGGAGCCCTCGTGCCCGGTCCCACCTCACCACGGGGAGCGAACCGCGCGGGACCCCGCCGGACTTCGCGGACCGGCCCGTCCACCGGACCGGCCCGCGCGCGGGGTCAGCTCGCCCAGACCTCGGCGTCGTCGGCCGGGACGGTGGCGGCGAGCTTCAGCTCCTTGCGGGCGGCGACCGTGCTGTTCGGGTCGATGCCGGTGAAGCCCAGGTCGTAGGCGACGTAGAAGTCGTCGCTGGTGGCGGCCTCGGCGGCGTCCTGCCACGCCTTCTGAGCGCCCTTCAGCTGCGTGCGGAGCTTGACCGACTCCGGCCGGTCGATCCCCTTCAGCGCGGTCAGGTGGGACTTCAGCGCCCGGGAGACGGCATCGGCCTGCGCCTTGTAGCCCGCCATGTCGTCCTCGGGCTGCTCCGCCTCGGGCTGATTGCCCCAGAAGGCCTCGTAGACGCCGTTCGAGCCCTTCAGATAGGCGCGCTGCTCCGCCGTCAGGCCCTTGCTCCTGAGCGTCCCCGAGAAGGTGCCCGACTCCTTGGCATAGGTGCAGCTCACGGCCCGGTCACCGGTCTTCCAGCTGTCGGCGGTGGGGAAGTAGTAGAAGAGGCCGACGCCTTCCGGCACCGTCCACGTGTCGGAGAGGAAGTCCTGCGACTCCGCCGGGCACCGCTTGTCCGCGATCGTCGTCGCCCCGTCCTCGCCCGGGTACTCGGACTCCCCTTCGATGTCGAACTCGGCGACGACCTGCCCCTCGTGGGCCTCGTCGCACGGCACGATCTCGACGCTCAGCTCCTCGGTGTCGGACACCCCGCTCTGCGGGTTGTAGCAGTCCCCGGGGGAGAGCGAGAAGACCGACCGGGTCCGCACCGCCGTCCTGGCGCTGTCGAAGGCGTCGGCGCAGCCCACCGCGCCGATCGCGAGGAGGGCGACAGCGGCGGACATGCCGCGCGCGGAACGGGACGTGACACCGAAGAACATGATGTGGGCATCCTCAAATGCAAAAGCTACGAACAGATGTGCGCATCGTATGGCATCGGTGTGACGAAGCCGTGCGCGGACGATCCGCCCGCGACCCGCCCGCCACCACCGCCCGGAGCCGCGCCGGTGGTTGCCGGACGCCCCGGTGCCGTGCCCGGACGCCCGGACGCCCTGACCGCCCTGCCGTGGTGCGCCTGCCGGGAGACCTGTCGTGGTGCGCCCGCCGGGAGACCGGCGAACGCGCGGAAGCAGCACGCCCACCCGGTTCCCCGGGTCCCGCGTGACTCCCGTCGCCGCTCGCTCGTTGACCCAGGCCGTGCGCCCCTTCGCGGCGCCGGTGAACACGGGAGCGGTCATGTACGGAACCCGGCCGACGCCCATGGCGCGGCCCGTCCCGGTCCTCGTCCGGCCGATCCGGCGCGGCACGGGGCCCCTGCCGTGGCTTGCGGCGGTCGGAGGGCTCTTCGCCGTGGTCCAACTGGTCTGCGTCGTACCGGGTTCGGGGCTCGCCTGGGACGAGACCGTCTATGTGAGCCAGGTAGGCGGCAGTGCCCCGGCCGCCTTCTTCAGCGCACCGCGCGCCCGGGGAATCTCCTACCTGGTGGCTCCTGTCGCGGCCTTCACCGCGTCCACCACCGCACTGCGGATCTGTCTCGCCCTGCTGTCCGCCCTCACGCTGGTCGCCGTCCTGTGGATCTGGCGCAGGCTGCTGCCCACCCCCGTACTCGTGGGCGCCGGTGCGTTGTTCGCCGGTCTGTGGCCGACCCTGTTCTACGGTCCCGCCGCGATGCCCAACCTGTGGTGCGCCCTGGGCTCGCTGGCCGCGACGGGCTGGACCGGCAGGGCGCTGCGCGGCGCCGCGGGACCCGCGGAGCGTGCCGGGGCGGGGGCGGCCGTGGCGTTCGTCGCGCTGATGCGCCCCGCGGACGGCTTCTGGCTCGCGCTGCCGCTGGCGCTCGCGGCCCTCCTCCTGACCGGCCGCCGCCTGCCGGGCCTCTGCGCCGCGCTCGTCGGCGGGCTCGTGGCGGGCTGCGCGCCCTGGACGGCCGAGGCGTACGCCCACTACGGGGGTCCGGTCGCCCGGCTGCACCGGGCCGGTGAGATCCAGGGCGGGCTCGGCTGGAACATCGCCGTCGACGACCACCTGCGGGCGCTGGCCGGACGGACCCTCTGCCGCCCCTGCGACATCGGGTGGGAGAACCCGGCCACCGCGCTGTGGTGGGCGGCGCTGCCCGTGCTCGTGGCCGGGGGGATCGTGGCGGCCCGGCGTGCGGGCCGAGGTGGCCTTGCTCTGCTGGCCACCGTGACGGGACTCTCGACGGCCGTGCCGTACCTGTTCCTGGTCGAGTACGCGGCGCCCCGCTTCCTGCTCCCCGCCTACGCGCTGCTGGCCGTGCCGGCCGCCGAGCACCTCAGGCACCTGTTCGCCCGTGCGCACCGGGCCCGCCGTCCGTCGGCAGCAGCCGGGCTGGCCCTGGCCCTGGCGGTCCACCTCGGCATCCAGCTCTCCGTGCTGAGCCATGTGACCGGCACCAGCCGGGCCACCGGCGCGCGGTTCGCCGCGGTCGCCGGAGCGCTGAACGGGATGGGGGTGCGTCCGCCGTGCGTGGTCAGCGGCGAGGACGCCGTGCCGATCGCCTACTACGCGGGGTGCGCCTCGCGGCAGACCGAGGGGCATGACGCGAGCATCACGCCGGAGGCGCTCCGCGGACTCGCGCGCCACGTGCCCGTGGCGGTCCTGGCGTCCGACGGCACCGTACCGGCGGCCCTCACCCGGGGTGCCCGGGTGGTGTCCCTGCCGACCGGCCGGGTCCTTCTGCTGCCGGGCCCCACGCCGGAGGAGTCCCCGGACGCGGAGAAGGCCGGCTGAGCGGAGCGTTCCCGCCTCGCCGAGGGGTCCGGTCCGCCGGTACCCGTGGGCAGCCGGCGTGTCCGGACGTGCCGCCCGCGACGGGGCGGGCGGGCGGCGTCGAACGTCCTCTGCCGCGCAGGACGGGGCGGGTGGTCCCGGAGTGCCGGGGGGCGAGCGCTCGGAGGGCCTCTCCCGTGGCCTCCGTGACGGACCCGCACCCCGCGGTCACTTCCCTGATCAGCGGTGTCCCGCGGCAGCCGCGGTACACACACGTGCGGCCGCCGTCCGCCGAGACCCGCTGATCACCACTGCCTGCGGCGACGGTGGTCGCCGCGTCTAGAAGTAGTGCTTGCGCCCACCGATCTTGCGGCCGCTCGCGCCGAGGATCCACAGGATCGCGCCGACCACGACGAGGATGCCACCGATGGTCGTCAGCAGCGAGACACCGACCAGCAGGCCGATGATGAGGAGGATGGCACCAAGGAGAATCATTGTCAGGTCCGTTCTTCGGGTCTCTTCGATGCGTCTCGTCGTGTCCGACGCGCACCACTCACGACCCGCCTCCCGCACCAGGCTCACCGGGCTTGACCGGGGCCGTCGTGCGTTCGGCGGTTGCACGGCCGGTGCCGTGCTTCCTCCGTGTGCCCTGCCCCCGGCCGCCCATGCACGCCGGAACGATTGCCTTCGGACAAGATTTCCGGACCCTGCTCCGAGCGGGCCGAAACGGCCCGCGGAGGCCTCCTTCAGCGGTCGTGCGAACCGATCGGCGGCGGCATGGCCGGCGGCATCGCCGGGGCCGGCCGGGTGTGCTCGAGGTAGCCGGGGACGGTGCCGTTCGCCACGGGCTGCGGGGCGGGGCCGGTGAAGTACTCGGCGTCCTTGGGGCGGGGGGCGCGCGCCAGTCCCAGGGGACGGGGCGCCGGCTCCAGGTGCGGGATGTGCTTCGAGCAGTGCACGTACGCCTCGTGGACGCTGATCAGGGTCCACATCACGGGATACCGGCCGGGGGCGCTGTCGGCGGGCACCCAGGGGTGGACGGCGCGCAGCTCCTGGTCGCTGACGAGCTGGACCCCGCCGTTGACGTGCAGTCCGATGTGGTCGCGGGTGAAGTCCATGAAGAGCAGACCGATGTGCGGGTTCTCGGTGATGTTGCCTGCACTCGCCATCACGCCGTTCCCCCGGTACTCGGGGTAGGCCAGGGTGCTGTCGTCCAGCACGGTGACGAATCCCGGAGGCCCTCCGCGGAAGGTCGAGTCGCAGTTCCCGCGGGCGTCGGCGGTCGACACGAAGACCATCGACTGGCGGCGGATGAAGTCACCCATGTCCGCGGTGAGGTACGGACGGACCTGCCGGTCGTAGAACGCGTCGGCGCGCTCGCTCGTGCCGAGGTGGCTCTGCAGCGCGCGCTCGCCCTGCGACGGGGTTGCGTGGTGACGGGTCACAGCTGGTCGTACTCCTGACCGGATCGTGGCGGTATGAGGGGAGCGGTGAGGACGGGGGAGTCGAGCGGGTCGTGGTGGATGTGGGCCCGGGGCGTGCCCTGGCGCAGCAGCGTGTGCACGGCGCTGGTGACCATGTCCGGGGGGCCGCACAGGAAGGCTTCGTGCCGGTCCCAGGGGCCGAACTCGTGCAGCACCTGCGGGAGTGTCCCCTGCTGGCCGGGAATGCTCTGGTGGGAGACGGCCGCCCGCACGGAGAGCCAGTGGTGGCGCTGGGCGAGCCGCAGCATGTCGTCGAGGCCGTACAGCTCATCGGCGGTCCGGGCTCCGACGAACAGGTCCACGTAGCGCCGCATCCCGGAGACGGCGGCCTCCTCCAGCAGGGCCCGGATCGGCGCCAGACCCGTCCCGCCCGCCACGAACAGCAGGTCGCGATCGCCTGCGGCGGCGAGTGTCATGTCACCCTGCGGCGGCCCGAGCCGCACCCGGTGGCCGGGGACCGCGTGGTGCACGAGCGCGTTGCTCACCTGGCCGCGGTGCACCGCACGCACGTGGAAGGTGAGGGTGTGGTCCGGGCGCGGCAGGTGGGCGGGGGAGTAGTGCCGCCAGGTGCGCGGGTACCAGGGGGTCTCGACGCTCACGTACTGGCCGGCCACGAAGGGGTACGGCTGGTCGGGCCGCACGGTGATCTCGGCGATGCCGTTGCCACGGTGCTCGTGCCGGACGATCTGCGCCTCCCAGGTGGCCGGACGCAGCCGCGTGT
Source organism: Streptomyces sp. NPDC006296 (assembly GCF_040613235.1). Classification (NCBI taxonomy): domain Bacteria; kingdom Bacillati; phylum Actinomycetota; class Actinomycetes; order Kitasatosporales; family Streptomycetaceae; genus Streptomyces; species Streptomyces sp. NPDC006296. The sequence goes on from NZ_JBEXRT010000002.1 coordinate 54,852, forward strand.
CGTCGGCGGCCGCGTCGGTCATCACCTGCGCGGCGACGGTGTAGGCACGGGTCCACGCCGCGGCGACCTCGTCGTTCCACGCGGTTCCCGCGAAGCGCTCCAGGGACGCCAGCAGGCACTCGCCGACCGCCGGGTAGTGGGCCTCCAGCGCGCCGAACTTCCGGTGGTCCCGGCCGAGACGCGAGCAGAACCGCACGAGGTTGTCGACGTCGTCGACGAGATCGATGATGCGCAGCAGCCCCCGCAGCAGACGGTCGCGCTGCGTGTCCATGTTCTCCGGGAACAGCCCGCGCACATCGGGGTACCGGGCGAACAGGATGGCGTAGAAGTACACCGTCATCTCCGTGGCCTGCGGTGCCACCACGGTGAGGCTCGTGCGGACGAGGGAGATCTCCCGGTCGGACAGCGGGCCGGACGTCATCTTCCACCTCCGCCGGAGAACGGGGGAAGGTGCGTCCGCACGCGTCGGGCGGCAACGGGGCGAGGGTCAGCCGGTGTCGCGAGCAGCGAGGGGATCACCAGGCGTACCAGATGTGCTGACAAGAAAAAGTTCGCAATCGTAGATGTACGTTTCGTGTCCTTAAGGATCAGAACTGCGAAAGTGTGATCAGCGGACGAGTCATTGTGCACATAGAGCAGCGCAACCAAACCCATTCTTGAGATCTTTTTTTCATTCGAAAAACAGGCCACAAGGGCGCAAAACGGCGGTACCCGCCCAGTTCGCAGCCCGCGGATGTGAGATCCGTGTCCGTCGCAACCTCCGGCATCCCGCCCGGCCGGGATCGGTGCGCGGGCCTCCGGCCGGCCCGCCCGGGGGAGAGATGGGGAGATTCGGTGTGCAAATATCCAAGGTGCGCGAACCGCCCGGCGGCGCCCCGCGGCCACCGGACGCCGCACCGCCCCGGCACGGCCCACGCGCCACCGCGGCGGACGCGGGCCCGTTGCCCGCGCGGACGGCACCACGACGGAGCCAGGGCGCGTCTTCCGCGGTGTCCGCGCCGCACATGTTACGAATGCCCGAGTGGTGCGCGGCCACCCGAATCGCGTCCGGGCGCCACCCGAATCCCGTCCGGGCGCCGCCCGGAACGTCCCGGGTGAGCCGGGTGGTGCGGGAGCTTCCCACCCTCGCTCGGGAATCCTCGGAGCAGCGGACGGAGGCGGTGCCGTGCCCGGCCCACCAGCACGCGGACGACGACAGGCCCAGCAGGGCGTGGGCCTGTCCCACCGGACCATCCACGGCTACCGCCGTGCCTACAGGACGGCCGGACACGGGCCCGCCGTCCTGCTCATCCACGGCATCGGCGACTCCTCCGCGACCTGGGCGCAGGTGATCCCCCGGCTGGCACGCCACTACACCGTGATCGCCCCCGACCTGCTCGGCCACGGAGACTCCGACAAGCCCCGGGCCGACTACTCGGTGGCCGGCTACGCGAACGGCATCAGGGACCTGCTGGGCGTCCTGGGCATCGAACGCGCCACCCTCGTCGGCCATTCGCTCGGCGGCGGTGTGGCCATGCAGTTCGCCTACCAGTACCCCGAACGCACCGACCGGCTCATCCTGGTGAGCGCGGGAGGCGTGGGACGGGAGGTGAACCCCGTCCTGCGCGCGGTGTCCCTCCCGGGCGCCGACCTCATGCTGTCCACGCTGCGGCTGCCCGGGATGCGCGCCCAGGTGGGACTGTTCGCCCGGCTGATCAGGTACCTCGACACCGACCTCGGCCAGGACGCCGCCGAACTGCTCGACCTCGTGGACGCCCTCCCCGACACCACCTCCCGGAGCGCGTTCATCAGCACGCTGCGCGCGGTGGTCGACTGGCGCGGCCAGGCCGTCACCATGCTGGACCGCTGCTATCTGGCCCAGGGCATGCCGACCCTCCTGCTGTGGGGCTCGCGGGACAGCGTCGTCCCCGTCCGGCACGCCCACGGCGCCCACGCGGCCATGCCCGGCAGCCGCCTGGAGATCTTCGAGGGGGCGGGGCACTTCCCCTTCCACACCGACCCGGCCCGCTTCCACACCGTGATCGCGGACTTCATCCGCACCACGGCCCCGGCCGACTGGAGCCAGGAGCACTGGCGCGAACTGCTCCGCGCCGGGCGGCCGGGCCGCACGGACGGCCCGCCCGCCGGCCCCGCGCCCGGACCCGCCGCGGACCGTGACCGGAAGGGGCCGCACGGCCCCGGCGCCCCCTGAGGACGCAGGGCCGGCGTGCGGGGGAGCGGAGGCTCCGTCGGGGCGGCGCGGGGATGGAGGGGCGCCGGGGCGCGGACGGCCCCGCCCCGGCGGACCGGGTGGGGACGCCGAGGGCCCGCTGTGGCCGTTGCCGTTGCCGTTGCTGTGTTCGTGGCTGCTGCTGCGGCCGTGGCCCGATGCGCGATCCCGGGACGCGGGCCGTCAGGCCTTGCGGGCGACGCCGCACCAGGGTCCTCGGCGTCCTTGATGTACTGGAGGATCGCCACCAGCATCAGGCCGACCGGCCGGTCGAGATCCAGGGTGCGCGAGGCCGCGTCGAGGATGGCGTCCACGTCCCGCGCGTCCGCCTGGATGTAGTCGGTCTGCCCCTCGGGTCCGCTGACCAGCAGTGCCCGGGCGTGGGTGAGCACGATCGGGTCGTTGTCGATGAGCGCCGCACACCGGGCGTGAGCGCCGGGCGCTCCGGGGCGGCCGGGACCAGGCGCCCCGGAGTGCGACCGGGTGTCAGGACAGCGAGCGGGTGAGCCAGACCACCTCGCCGTTGTCCTCGGTGGAGACGTGATCCCGCTCGAAGCCGAGCTTCTCGAGGACGCGGAGCGACGGCGTGTTCCGCGCGCCGACGGTCGACCAGAGCCGCTTCCGCCCGGTCGCCGCGGCGGCGTCGAGCACTGCGGCGGCGGCCTCGGTGGCGTAGCCGCGGCCGTGCACGCGCTGGAACAACTCGTAGGCGATCTCGGGCTCCTCCAGCGTGGAGCGCCCGATGATCAACCCGCAGTATCCGATGAAGTCGCCTTCCTCCTGGCGCTGGATGGGCAGCAGGGCGATCCCCGTGGTCTCCGTCGCGGTGAGCAGACCTCCGATGGACGCCCGGATCCGCCGGACCGAGGGAGTGCCGTCCCCGCGTTCGCCCAGCAGAGCGGAGAACTCGGCGGCGTCCGACGCGGCCCAGGGCCGCAGGATGAGCCGCTCGGTCCGGAGGTGGAAGGGCATCGTCTCGTACGTCGACATGCCTCCACTCTGCCCCGTACACACGGCGACGGTGGCCGGGGGATCTCTTTCCGGCCGACGCGCTCCTCGGCATCTGCATTTCCCCGGCCGCCGCGCCACTGCTGCGACGGGCTCGGGCCGCCTCACCGTCCCGGCGGGCTCGGACCGGTCGCCACAGTGGCGCGGCGTACGACGGCAGAGCCCACCACCGAGGCCGGCGGAGTGTCAGGCGGGTACGGGCGTGCGGATCGCGGCGATGTCGAACTGGAGGCGCAGCCGCTCGCTCACCATGGCGCCCCCCTCGGCGAGCCGGGCGTTGTAGGTGAGGCCCCAGTCGGAACGGTTGATGGTGGTGGTCCCGTCGAAGCCGACCCGCTCATAACCGAACGGGTCGGTGACGTGCCCGATGTAGGTGAGGTCCAGGTCCACGGGCCCCGTGATGCCCCGGATGGTGAGGTCACCGGTCATGCGGTAGACGTCCTTGTCGACGATCTGTACGGCGGTGCTCACGAAGCTCAGTCGCGGGTACCTCCCCGCGTCCAGGAAGTCACGGCCGATCAGATGTGCGTCGCGCTGCTCCACGCCCGTGTCGACACTCGCGGTGGCCAGCGATATCTCCGCCCGGGAGCGGGAGGGGTCGCGCCCGTCGAAGTAGAGCCGGCTCTCGTACTCCAGGAACGCGCCGCGTACGGTCGTCACCATGGCGTGCCGGACCGAGAAACCGATCCTGCTGTGCGCGGGGTCGATCATCCACTCTCCGGTGAGAGCCGCAAGACCGGGATCGGGCAGGACCGGGGCACCGGTGGACCCGGTTCCCGCGGGGTCCTCCGCGGCGGACCCCGGGCGGCGGAGCAGGGAGCTGCGGCTGAAGAGGTTCATGGAACAGACAGTTACCCTCAGGCAAGAGATGTCCGCAAGAGATGATCCGGAACCCCAACATTTATGGTCGGAACTTCACAAGGTGATGTCCCGGCGGTGGCGATGGTGTAAAAGCCCCTTTCCTGAGCCCGGTTCGCCCGGAACCTGCGATGCCGGAATCGCTGCGGGCCTCGGTGGACGCACTTGCGTCCACCGAGGCCCGCAGCGACGTGACGAGAGGACCGGGTGGGGTCAGGGGAGCAGCACGCAGTGGTTCTCGATGACGCGGCCACCACGGTCGAGTCCACCGCAGACGGCCGGCTTCGGGTAGGCCCTGAACTCCCGGTTGATGACGAACCGCCACCGCGAGACGTTCGGCTTGCTCCCCCGGTGGTCACCGACGAACGCGCGCAGTGTGCCGGGCAGGCCGTCCCTCGTGGTGACGGTGATGTCCTGGACGTAGTCGCGACCCTGATACGCGGTGGCGACACAGATGTAGGTGCCGCAGGTCGACTTCACCTCGGCACTCGCGGGCGCCGCGGTCACCAGCAGCAGGCCGCTCGCGGCCAAGAGGGCGGTCATGACCGTGGCGAACCGCGAGCGTTTTCCTGACGGGGATCCCGAGGGGACCACGGCGGTGGAGGTGGTGGGACGGAGGACGGCAAGGGCGGCGGCGGTCAGGCCGCGCAGGGCAGCTTTCGGCGTGAACTCTTGATAACAGCCCCTGGAGGGGCGTTCTCCGGCGTTCGGCGAGTGCGCCGCCCGTGTGGGTGAGGCGGAGATGCCGACGCAGGGGCGATCCGTCCCGCAGCCGGTCGGCGCACCGGACCGGAACCGCGTCCCCCGCCGCGCGGCTCGCAACGGGCCGCCGCCGAAGCCCGGCGGTGCCGGCCGCGGTGACGACTTCACGGACGGGCGGTACCGGTCACAGGGAGACGTCCAGCACCGCCCACACCGTCTTGCCCGGACCGTCCGCGCGGGGATGCCAGCCCCAGTGGTCCGCGACCGCGGCGACCAGGAGCAGGCCGCGGCCTCCCTCCTCGTCCGTCGAGCCCGCTTCGGCGGGAATCTGGAGGTCTTCGCCTCGGGTGTCGGTGACCTCGACGCGGACGGCTGTGCCCGCGGCGCTCAGACGCAGGCGGAAGTCCCGCCCCGGCACCTGGCCGTGGCGCACGGCGTTGCTGCTCAGCTCGGCCACGATCAGCGTCAGCGCGTCGTGCCTCTCGCTCCCGTACGGGACGCCCCACGCGTCGATCCGTTCGCCGGTCAGACGCCGGGCGAGACGGGCGCCCCGGGGCGTGGAACTGAACCGCATCGTGAAGTCGTGCCAGAGGAAGCCGGATCGTGCGGCAGGCGCGGAACGCACGGGCAGGGAAGGGCGCTTACTGGTCATGACCCCACCCTGAGGTGCTGTGGCCGAGCGTGACCAGGGGTGACGCACGGTCATGGGGTGGGTGTACGTGACGAGCGCCGTCCTGTACGCGGCAGGAGCCGCCGGAGGCCGACCGTCCGGGCCGGCCGCTCCAGGCCGCAGGGACGACCGCTGCCGGTGCGCGCCCCACTCCCGTCCGGGCGGCCCGCCTCCCGTGCCCGACTCCTCGGCCAGGGCGCGGTTCGCGCCTCGGCCCGCCACCTGCCGGCTCCGGGGATCCCGGCCCGGGGCTGCGATCGACCGGGAACGCCGACCGGGAGCTCTGTCGGACCCGGCCCGTACGCTCGGGCCATGAGCGTCTCCCTCTATCACTCCGCGAGCCGCGCGATGCCACTGACGGACGCCGAGACGGCCGCCGTCGGACGCATCGCCGCCGCCCACCGGTCCTCGTTCCCGTACCAGGACGAGGAAAGCCTCTGCCTGTACGACCACGACGACAGCCGGCCGGACCTGATCGTGGCCGGGTCCACCAAAATGCCGTTCGACCCCGGCCACCTGCTTCCGGTCCTGGATCACGTGCTCGGCTCCGTGACCGAGCTGCGCCGTGCGCTGCCGGGGGCTGAGTGGCACGTACACATGGACGATCTCGACGTCCCCTGGGACGAGACCGAGGGCTACGCCTTCCCCGGCATGCGCGACGCGGACCTCGCGGCCGAACTGGACAGCCTCTGAGAGGGCGGTCCCAGCGCTTCCTGGCCGACGGCGTGGTCACTCGGCGCTGCACGGCCGGGTCGCCTTGTCGGTGTCGCTGGACAGGTTGCACCCGACGATCACCTGCTCATGGGAAGGAACGAGGCGTGCGCGACGGGATTCGGTGGCTGGTCGATCCGGAGCTCTGGATGTCCGGCGTGGTGTCCGCACGCGGGACAGCCGCGCAGGAGCTGGCGACTCCCGGGTAAATCCGTTCAACGGGCGTTGCGTTCGAGGTCGTGCGGTTGTTGTGCGGCTTCCATTCGAGAGCCTTCCTGCGGGGCGCGGAGTGGTGGCCTGCCGTCGTCGCGGAGCGTCGTGCATCGGATGCACGATTCACGCGGCGGACGGAGGCGGTGGGAAACGCCGCGCTCATGGACCTCGCCGCCGAACTTCCCGCGATCATTTTCAGCCGTCTGCTCGGCTTCAGCGAGCAGACGGCCGCGAACTGGATGGCCGAGAGCGGCGGCCGCCTCCTGCGGGGCCCACCGGGCCCGCACCGCAGGCGGCGCGAAACCGGCGAGCCGCGGCGATCCGGTCTCGACGCCGCACGTGCCGAGACCGCATGCGTCACAGGGGGACTGTCGGTTCAGCTGCAGCAGCCGGAGCTGTCCTGCGCCAGCGGCAGTGCCGCACCGGATCCCATGCTCATGGACCCGGTCGCGGGCTTGACCGCTCGGACGATTGCGGAGTGCATGCCGTCAGCGACCGCGTGGGTCGGATTGAGCTCGATGTCCGTGAACCCGGCCGCCGCCAGGCCCTGGCGGTACTCGGCGAAGGACAGCGCGCCGGCGATGCAGCCGACATAGTCCCCGCGCCCAGCACGCTGGGCCGGGGTCAGATCGTCGTCGGCGACAACGTCCGAGATGCCGATCCGGCCGCCCGGCGCCAGGACACGGAACATCTCGGCGAAGACGGCGGGCTTGTCGGTGGACAGGTTGATCACGCAGTTGGAGATCACCACGTCGATCGTGTTCGCCGGGAGCGGGATCGCCTCGATGGCGCCCTTGAGGAATTCGACGTTGGTGGCGCCGGCCTTCTTCTGGTTGGCCAGCGCGAGGGCGAGCATCTCCTCGGTCATGTCCAGGCCGTACGCCTTGCCGGTCGCCCCGACGCGGCGGGCGGAGAGCAGGACGTCGATGCCACCGCCGGAGCCGAGGTCCAGGACGCGCTCGCCTTCGTGGAGGTCGGCGACGGCGGTGGGGTTGCCACAGCCGAGCGAGGCGGCGACCGCCTCGGCGGGCAGGGACTCGCGCTCATCGGCCGCGTACAGGGTGGAGCCGAAGTTGTCGTCGACCTCGATGGCCTGCGGGCCGCAGCACGCGGTGCCGCCCTCGGTGACCTGGACGGCTGCGGCGGCGTAGCGCTCGCGGACGGTTTCGCGCACCTCAGTGGACTGATCACTCATGGCATGCCTCCAGGACGGGCAAGGATGACAACGGGTTGATTCGAAGTTTCTCGATACAAGCTTGCATCTTGCTTCGAAGTTCGTCAACATAGGCGTATGTCGAAACAAGAGCTGGTGGTGCTCGGTCAGAGCGGCGTCGACGGGTGCTGCCCGGGGCTGCTGACCACGCCGTTGGGCGAGGAGCAGGCGGTCGAGCTGGCCAAGGTGTTCAAGGCACTCGGTGACCCGGTCCGCCTGCGGCTGCTGTCGATGATCGCGTCGCGCGAGGGCGGGGAGATCTGCGTCTGCGATCTCACCCCGGCGTTCGACCTGTCCCAGCCGACGATCTCCCACCACCTGAAGTTGCTGCGGCAGGCGGGGTTGATCGAATGCGAGCGGCGCGGGACCTGGGTCTACTACTGGCTGCTGCCGGAGACGACCGACAAGCTCGCCGGCCTCCTCACCCGCCCCGGACAGCCCTCTGACACGGAGGCGTCCTCGTGAGCGACCTCACCACCGTGCCGGTCGCCGGGCGGCTGTCCTTCGTGGACCGCTACCTCGCGGTGTGGATCGTCGTCGCGATGGCCGCCGGGCTCGGCCTGGGCCGTCTCGTGCCCGGCCTCGGCGACGCACTGGCCAAGGTCACCGTCACCGGCGTCTCACTGCCGATCGCGCTCGGTCTGCTGGTGATGATGTATCCGGTGCTGGCCAAGGTGCGATACGACCGGCTCGACACCGTCACCCGCAACCGCCGCCTGCTGCTGCCGTCGCTGCTGCTGAACTGGGTGCTCGGACCGGCGCTGATGTTCGCGCTCGCCTGGGTCTTCCTGCCGGACCTGCCCGAGTACCGCACCGGCCTGATCATCGTCGGCCTCGCCCGCTGCATCGCCATGGTCATCATCTGGAACGACCTCGCCTGCGGCGACCGCGAAGCCGCCGCCGTCCTCGTCGCCCTCAACTCCGTCTTCCAGGTCCTCGCCTTCAGCCTTCTGGGCTGGTTCTACCTGTCGGTGCTGCCCGGCTGGCTCGGCCTGGAGCAGACCGCACTGGACGTCTCGGTGTGGGAGATCGCCCGCAGCGTCCTGATCTTCCTCGGCATCCCGCTCGCCGCCGGGTTCCTGACCCGACGGTTCGGCGAGAAGGCCAAGGGTCGCACCTGGTACGAGACGAAGCTGATCCCGCGCATCGGGCCGTTCGCCCTGTACGGGCTGCTGTTCACCATCGTGGTGCTGTTCGCGCTTCAGGGCGACGCGATCACCTCGAAGCCTCTCGACGTGGCCCGGATCGCACTGCCGCTGCTCGTGTACTTCGCGCTCATGTGGGCCGGGTCGATGGCTCTGGGCAGGGCAGTCGGGCTCGGCTACCCGAAGGCGACGACGCTCGCCTTCACCGCTGCGGGCAACAACTTCGAGCTGGCGATCGCGGTCGCCATCGCGACCTTCGGCGCCACCAGCGGCCAAGCCCTCGCCGGAGTCGTCGGCCCCCTCATCGAGGTCCCCGTCCTGATCGGCCTCGTGTACGTGGCACTCGCCGCCCGCCGCTACTTCCCCAACTCCCCAGCCACGGCTGCCGCATCGGCCGTCGAACCGGAGGGCTCCTCCCGTGTCTGACGCCGCCAAGCCCTCGGTCCTGTTCGTCTGCGTCCACAACGCCGGACGCTCGCAGATGGCCGCCGGCTTTCTCACCCACCTTGCCTGCGGCCACATCGAAGTCCGTTCCGCGGGCTCCCTGCCCGCCGACCAGGTCAACCCGGCCGCCGTCGAGGCCATGGCCGAAGTCGGCATCGACATCACCACCGCGACGCCCAGGGTTCTGACCACCGAAGCCGTCCAGGCATCTGACTACGTCATCACCATGGGCTGCGGCGACGCCTGCCCGATCTTCCCCGGCAAGACCTACCTCGACTGGCAACTCGACGACCCCGCAGGGCAGGGCATCGAAGCCGTGCGCCCGATCCGCGACGAGATCCGGAAACGAGTGCAGAGACTGATCGACGAAATTCGCGCCCCGCGCACCTGAATGACGTCCCGCGGCGCAGCACCGTCCGAGGCGGTGCATTCGTCGCGTTGGAACATCCCGCTGTACCAACAGCGAGGTCGAGTGTGCCGGGCTGGTCGGTGAGACAGGGCCGCCGTCCTTGCATCGTGATGTCGCTGGTGCCGACGGAGTCGTTGAAGAGACCGTTTGGCAGAGATCTCCCACAAGGGCATCGACGCTGTCCACTACACCCCGATGCGCGACCATCCGCCGGCCATGGTTTTCCATGGTCGGGACGGCGTGAAACTATGTGGCTTCGGGCTGTGTGAAGAAGTACTGCGCTGGGGTCGGGGGCCTGACCTGCTGCTTCCCGACCCATCAGCGGGCGCGTGCTGCACCCCGACGGGAAGTCGCTCATCGCCCCCCGAACCCAGGATTACGCGGCTGCCCGCCGGCGCACCCTCGGTGTCATCGAGCAGCGGTTCGGGCCCTCGCTCTCCCCGGCCTACCCGAAGGAAGCCCCCCTGCCGGCGTAGGCGGTTCGCGGCACACCAGACATGCGTGTCTGAACGATCGCGGCGGTTGCCGAATCATCCGCTCACTCGCCGACCGAAGCCAGGGTGCCGGGCGTATTGCCCGGTCGGCCACCCGCTTCGTAGTGAAGCTGCCGGCGCCGGGCTTCGGTGAGGACGTCGAAACCCTGCCTCACGCGTCCACCAGGCCGTCGCGGACGGTGTGGGTGCGGCGTTGTGCGGTCTTGGCCATGAGGGGTGTCCTCGCGCAGGTCGAATCGGTGCGCCACTGCATCGGCTGAGTGATCCACGAGCGGCGGGGTCGGGCGGGCGCCGGCCTGCTTGTACCCACTCTTTGGAGGGACCTGCCGGTGAACGCTGTGCAGGCGTGCGAGCAGCTGATTACGGTGCCCGAGCGGGACGCAGCAAGGCGGGCGCGGTGGTTCGGGCGCCGCAGACGTGGGTGATCTCGTCCTGTTGGTTGAGCTGTGAAGTGCTGTCTGTTGTGTGACGGTTGGGCGCGACGGACGTGGGATGTGCGCACGGGGACGGGTGGTGGCGGATGACGCAGGACGAGACGGACGCGGGCGCGGGTACGGAGGAGGGCGCGGAGCGCTCGTCCAGCGCCTCCGCCCAGTCGGAGGGCAAGGCGGAGAACGGGGTCGCGGTCGCGTTCGGGCGGCAGTTGAAGCTGCTGCGGACGAAGGCGGGCCTTGACCGGGTGGAGTTCGGCAGGCGGGTGGGGTACGCGGCACAGTCCGTCGCGTCGTTCGAGCAGGGGCGGCGGATTCCTCAGCCGGAGTTCATCGACAAGGCGGACCGGGTGCTGGACGCCGGGGGACTGCTGGTGGCGTTGAAGGAGGAACTGGCCCGGTCGCAGTATCCGGCGTTCTTCCGGGACATGGCACGTCTGGAAGTTGAAGCGGTCGAGCTGTGCGCGTACGACACACACATCGTCAATGGCCTGCTACAGACCGAGGAGTACATGCGTGCAGTGCTCGGGATGCGTCGACCGCTCCTCGGTGAGGAGACGATCGAGGAGCGCGTGGCTGCCCGCCTTGCACGACAGGAGGTACTCAACGGGTGGCCCGCGCCACTGCTCAGCTTCGTGGTGGAGGAGGGAGCCCTACGGAAGCGGCTCGGCGGCAAAGCGGTCATGCGTGGCCAACTTCAGCAACTTCTTCTGTTTGGCTCTCTGCGCAACGTTGAGCTACAGCTGATGCCACTGGATCGTGAGGACAACGCGGGAGTCGATGGCCCGTTCACGGTGATCACGCGTAAAGGCGGCGAGCAGTTCGTCTATATGGAGGTTCAGGGGCGCAGTAACCTGCTGACAAAACGAGACGAGACTCAACTTGCCGCAGCACGCTATGGAATCATCCGGAGTCAGGCTCTCACTCCGCGAGAGACCCTGGGTTTTGTCGAGAAGTTGCTGGGAGAACTATGAAGACCGCGATGGCCCCCGAGCCGGCACTCCTCTGGTCGAAGAGCAGCTACAGCGGCGCCGAAGGCGGGCAGTGTGTTGAGGTGGCTGAGTCACCTGGTGCGGTGCATGTACGTGACTCGAAGCAGCTCGACGGCCCCTTGCTGACCGTTGGAACTCGGGCGTGGGCAGGATTCCTGAGGCTTGCCACCAACTGAGTTGGCCATACGAAGGGCCCCGCGCGCCGGCACAGGGTCCGGGGCCCTTCTTCTGTACGGGAACCTACTCGTCCACGTCCTTCTCGCGGCGGATCATCCGCCACGCCGCCCGTCGAGTGCTGCGGTCCGGGTTGGACCGAAAACGCTCGGGGCCAAAACACTGGCGCCCTACGCCGGCGGCCGTCTCGATGTGGTCGGCCATGTTGTCGACGAAGCTCGGTGTGAGACCGCAAGCATCGGCCTGCCGGCACCTTCGTGGACACCGGGGGTGTGAGCCGGCTCCGTGCCTCAGTTCGCGGCGGCCGTCCACAGTTCGGTGTCCGTGACGACCAGCCGGCCCGGACGCTGGGTGGCCGTGTCCGGGACGACGGCCCGGACCACGGGGTGGTCGCCCTTCTCCACGGTGACCTCGGTGCCGTCGAACGTCGGTGCCTCGCCGCTGACCACCGTGCGCAGCTTCTTCTCCAGCTTCGTGGCCGTGGCCTCGTCCTTGACCACGAAGCAGATGACCTCGGTGTTCTTGGCTGCGGTCTCCGCCTGCTGGCCGAGGGCGGACAGACGGACCGGGCCGCCCGATCCCGAGGGGTTGAAGTCCGCGCGGTACACGTCGCCCAAGCAGTCGGCGGCGCGCCGGACATCGTCCTTGTCGGCCAGGGAGGAGCCCTCGTCCGGGGTGACGGCCGACAGCGGGTCGGCGGTCCGGGACGAGTAGGAGATCTCGTCGTCCGTGACCGTGAGGACGATCTTCTGCTCGGGGTGCGTCCAGACCTCCCGGCCGTCCTCCTCGCTCCGGGTGAAGCCGCCGGACTTCAGCGAGGTGGTGATCGCGGAGGCGTCGAACGACCCCTCCCAATGACCGGCCTCGGGGGTGTCGACCGCGGTGTCGATCTGGTCCGGCGTGAACTTCGCTCCCAGCGGGCTCGGTTGCCAGGAACTCAGCAGCTGGGGGGCCGGCTGCGAGATCCAGCTGAACCGCTTCGCGTCGCCCTTGCTCAGCTTCCGGACCTCAGCCGTGTCGAGGAAGACCACCTGCTTCGTGCCGGTGTCGCCGGCCAGCGCTCCGAGCCCGGTGAGCAGCTTCGAACCGCTGTCACCGTCGTCGGACCCGGACGAACAACCGGTCACGGCGGTGAGAAGGACGACGGCGAGTGCGGCGGCGCCGAGGGCCCCTCCGCGTGCTGATGTGCGCATGGTCAGGCAGCGTATACCGGTGCCTGACCTGGTGCACGGCGTTGCGGAGACGTCATTCGGCGGCCGGTGGCGCCCAGCTTTCCCCGGCGCTGCAGGCGGACCGCCACCGGGCGGGTGGTGTCAGACCACCCGCGTGAGCTTCTTCGACGTGCTGCACCGCTTCGTCCGCCCGTGCCGCCACAGCTGCACGGCGGTGAGCGTGAGGAGCCCGGCGAACACCGCGAGGAAGGTACCCGCGATCACCGTCTGCCTCCCGCCCGCCGTGGAGTTGTCGTAGGAGAGGAGACCGAGGACCGACAGGAGCACGCCCGCCACGTACACCGAGCGGACGCGCCGCAGCTGCCGCAGTGCACGGGGGCCGAGAGCAATACGCTTCACGAGAGCCATGCTCACCTCTGTACCCGTTCCGAGGGGGTTGAGTCGTCGGCGCGCCGGGCAACCGTCGCGCGATGCCGTCCGGTGCAGTCCGGGGGCCCGGGCGCGAGCGCACGCGCCCGGGCGGACCCTTACGCACCGGCGGCCGCCGGTGCGGCGGTGACCGCCCCCCCCGCGGGGTACGGACCGCTCCGGGCGGTCAGACGGCGCTCCGCCGAGGGATCCGAACGGCGGGCCGGCCCGGTCGTTGTGCGGCCGACCGGGCCGTCCTGCCGGGGGAGTTGCCGGTGAGCTCCGCCAGCAGGCCGCGGTACTCCGCGGGGCGCCTCCCGAAGTCCGCCCACGCGTCCGGTCCACCCCGCCCGCCGTCCGCCCCGCGCAGCAGGTCCGCGGACACCCGGCCGAAGCGCTCGTACAGCCCGGTGCGCCCGGCCCGGTCCAGCAGCAGATCCAGCTCGGCGAGGGCGGCCCGGGCGCGACGGCGTGCCTCCGGTCCGGCGCCCAGCATGTGCCGGTACCCGGAGGCGGGCACGGCGTCACGCAGCAGGGGTTCCAGCCGTGCGTGCAGCGACCGTCCCGTCTCGGCCGCCTCCCGTGCCTCCGGTCCGGCCTCCACCAGGACATGGACGGCGGCGACGAGCGCCGTGGCGTCGGACCGGGGGCGGTCCGCCTCCAGCCGCACCGTCACCGTCCGGTTCGCGGCCTCGGCGATCCCCTGTGCGGCGGTCACGGCCCACTCGGCCGTGCGCTCGTCCACCCCGTGGCGCAGCACCAGGTCCCACGCCCCGGAGTCCAGCACCTCCTGCACGGTCCTGACCCCGGCCCGCTCCAGCTCCCTGGCCCGCAGACGCCCGCCGCCGATCCGCCCGTGCAGCCGGGCGACCGGCGTGCGGCGCAGCGACTCCTCCACCCGGGCCCTCCGCAGCGGGGCCCACGCCTCGCGTACGGCCTCCACCGCCCGGTCGTGGTCCCGGGCGACCAGCTCGCAGGCCCGGCTCAGCCGCTTCGCCCGCCGGATCGTCCAGGGCCGTACGCCCCCCACCCGGGCGGTGGCGCGGATGTTTCCCCCGAGGAGACCGGCAGCCGTGAGCAGGGTCCCGGCCACCGCCAGTGCGTCACGCAACCCGACGCGTCCGCCCAGGGTCCTGCCGCCCTCGTCCAGGGGGTGGAGCGCGCCCTGCTCCGCGCCCTCGGCGACCACGAACCCGGTGTCCCAGCCGTGACCCGGACCGGGCTCGTCGGCCGGGGCCTTCAGGATCGGGTCACGCCCGGGGTCACACCGGTGACGGCCCTCGCGTACGCGGCCGTCGAAGGGATCCGCCCACCGGACCGTGCAGCCGCCGTCCGGCGCCGCGTCGAGCACGGTCAGGTCGACCTGCCGGAGCTCGGGGGAGTCGGGGACGGACCGGTGCACGCCCGTCGAGCAGGCGATCAGGACGACCCCGGCCGTCAGCATCCGGCGGAAGAACGGCACGTGCCTCATCCGGTGTCCCTTCGCGTCCCGGCCGCACGCCGACCGGGACCCACAGCCTGCCGGGGACCGCGTCAGCCGCTCAAGGCCGGGAACCGGCAGACCGGTCGGCGCGGCGCCTTCCGGGGCCTGGCAGCGCGAGACCTCCGGCGCGGCTCACCCGACCCGGTGCCGTACCGCCGTCGGGCGGCCGCGCGGCGCGGCCGGTGCGCCCGTCGCCACGCCCCCGGCTCATCAGGGGCAGCGCCCCTCGTCCACGGTCACCGAGAGGGACAGTTCGACGGCGTCCAGGGCGGGTTCGGGCTCCGGCGGGGACACCCTCATGCAGTAGACGGTGTCGACGTCCTCCACGCTGACCTCGAAGCGGTCCTCTCCCGCGGGGGCGTCCTCGTCGTACTCGTCGTCCACCGCCGAGACATCGACCACGGTGTGCTCGGGACCCTTGCCGCTGTCCTCGATCGCGTCGCCGATCATCATGTCGTAACCGCCCGTCCAGGAGGCGAACTTCTGATCGCTGCCCTCCAGGGACCGGGCGGCGGAGTGCACGGCGTCGCGGAACTCGCCCTCACTCCACGTCGAACTCGCTCGGAGGTGCCAGAAGAAGCCCCCGACGAGCACCAGGGTGCCGATGATCAGAGCGAGGCCGATCGGATTGCGTGGGTTGTATACGTATCGGCTGGTCCCCCAGTTCGAGCGTATGAAAACGGGCTCGTCTCCGTGATCTGCGCGCACCGGACGAGCCTAAGGGCTGTACCGCGCGGTCCGCCCGAGAGGCCCGTCCCGTGTGCGTGGACCGGACGCCGGCCCGCCCGCTCCGCCGCGCACCTCCGTCGCGGCGGCTCCGCTCCCGCGTCCCGTCCGTCGGGCGCCGGGACCCGGCAACCTCCGGGCCGGGTGCGGCGACTACCGGGCGGAACCCCACCTCCTCCCGACGAACGGATCAGGCGATGGCAGTCGACCGACGACGTACCGCAGAGGGACAGGCGCCCCTTCTCCCCGGCCCGCGCGCAGTGATGACGGCGGTGACGACGGTGCTCCTCGCCGTCGCATCGGTGTGGACCTCCGGGCCGGCGACCGGAGCCGAGGCGGCGGCCACGCTCACCGTCGCCAAGGACGGCAGCGGGCAGTACACGACCGTGCAGGCGGCGGTCGACGCGATTCCCGCGGGCAACACCGCACGGGTCGTCGTCTCCGTGAAGCCCGGCACCTACCGCGAACTGGTGAAGATCCCCTCCACCAAGCAGAACGTCACCCTCCAGGGCAGCGGATCCAGCCGCAAGGACACCGTCATCGTCTACGACAACGCCTCCGGCACCCAGAAGCCCGACGGCTCGGGCACCTACGGGACCAGCGGCAGCGCCACCGTCGCGGCCGAGGCCAACGGGTTCCAGGCCCGTAACCTCACGATCTCCAACGACTTCGACGAAGCAGCCCACCAGAACATGAGCGCACTCCAGGCCGTCGCCCTGCGCACCGCCGCGGACAAGGTCCTCCTCGACTCGGTGATCGTCACCGGAGACCAGGACACGCTGCTCCTGGACACCGCCTCCAAGGCGGCCCTCGGCCGTGTCTACATGACCGACTCCTACGTCGTCGGCAACGTCGACTTCATCTTCGGACGCGCCACCGCGGTGATCGACCGGTCGGTCATCACCCTGAAGAAGCGGTGGGACGGCAGCTCCGCCGGCTACATCGCCGCCCCCAGCACGGCCGCCGACCGCAAGGGGTTCCTGATCACCGGTTCGACCGTGAACGGCGATGTCGCGGCGTCGTCCTTCCACCTCGGCCGGCCGTGGCACGCCGGCGGTGACGCCACCCTCGACCCGATGGCCACCTTCCGCGGCACGACGCTCAGTCCGGCGATCCGGCCGGCCCCCTGGACGGACATGAGCGGCTTCTCCTGGAAGGACGACCGGTTCGCCGAGTACCGGAACACCGGCCCCGGCTCCGGCCCGGCGAGCAGCGAACGGCCGCAGCTCACCGACTCCCAGGCCGCGGACCAGGAGACCGCGGACTGGCTGGCGGGCTGGACACCCTCCGCCTCCTGAGACACGGTGGGTGGGACAGGGGCCGATGCCCCGGTCGAAGCGCTTCGACTCCCCTCTGGACAGCCCCTGTGGGCGCGCCTAGGCTCCACGCAGTCCGTGCACGTCGGCGCGGGCAGGGGAGCGCGGCACCGCGCCGTCGAAGCGCCTCACCGGCTCCCTCCTGCGGTCGCCCACGGGAGGGGAGGGAACCGAATGGTCACGCTGGCCGAGGTCGCCCGGCACGCCGGAGTCTCCGCGAGCACGGTGAGCTACGTCCTCAGCGGCAAGCGGTCGATCTCGGCCCCCACCCGGGAACGCGTCGAGCAGAGCATCCGGCAGCTGGGCTACCACCCCAACGCCGGTGCGCGCGCCCTCGCCAGCAGCAGGTCCCACGTCATCGCGCTGATGGTGCCGCTGCGCACGGACATGTACGTGCCGGTGATGATGGAGATCGCCATGGCCGTCGCCACGACCGCCCGCACCCACGGGTACGACGTCCTGCTGCTGACCGGCGAGGAGGGTCCGGCGGCGGTCCGCCGGATCGCCGGGAGCTCGCTGGCGGACGCGATGATCCTGATGGACGTCGAACTGCACGACCAGCGGATGCCGTTGCTCCGTGAATCCGGCCGGACCGCCGTCCTCATCGGACTGCCCGCCGACACCTCGGGGCTGACCTGTGTGGACCTCGACTTCGAGGCCACCGGTGCGCTCTGCGTGGAGCACCTGGCCGGTCTCGGGCACCGCGAGGTCGCGGTGATCGGCGAGGCGGCCGCCGTCTACGAACGGCACACCGGGTTCGCCGAGCGGACCGTGGACGGCGTCCGGGCCGCGGCACGGAACGCCGGGACGCGCATCCTGCACCGGCCGTGCGAGGGCGGGTACGCGGCGACGGCCGCCACCCTCGCCCGCGTCTTCGACGAACGCCCGGGTACGACCGGCGTCATCGTGCAGAACGAGGCCGCCGTCGAACCGCTCCTCAACCTGCTCCAGCAGCAGGGGCGGGCCGTGCCGGAGGACGTGTCCGTCGTGGCCGTCTGCCCCGACCAGGTCGCCACCCAGGCATCGGTGCGGCTCACCTCCGTGGCCATCCCGGCCCAGGAGATGGGGCGCAGGGCGGTGGAGCAGGTCATGGCGAAGCTGGGCGGCCGGAGCACCGACGAGGTCGACCTGCTGGAGCCCGTCCTGACGGTGCGCGCGAGCTCGGGACCGGCCCCGGTCTGAGCACGGGGCCGGGGCGCCCTGCGCCCGTCCCCGCCGAGGACCAGCTCGACGAGACGTCGAAGCCGTTGGTCGAGGACCGCCACCGCGGCCCCGGGACGAGGACGCGGGTCACGCCGGCCGCCGGCTCCGGCGGAGATCCCGGTGAGGGCGGACCCGTCCGCCGACCTGCTTCCCGGGTGCCCTGGACGGCGGGGTGTCGGACACCGGGCCGCTGGACGACGGGGCCCGGGGCGCGGAGGGTTCCCTCGAGCCCGTGCCCCTCGACGGTCGGCCCGCGTCCGCCGACCGGTGCCGCGGAAGGCACCGAGCCCCGTCCTCGTCGCCCGGGGTGATCGCGATCTCGCGCTGCGTGCGGCCCCGGGCTCCGCCTCCCGTCGCCGGCGGCGAAAAGACCGGCGCCTCCGGGGACGAGCTGAGCAGTCGGACGAGCCGGGCAGGCGGATCGGCCGGGAGACGTTGCGCCTGGAAGCGGTGCAGGGACACGGCGACGGGCACCGCCTTCCGCCCATCGGGGCCGGTGGACACGTCTCTGTCGCCGCCGACGGCGCCAAGGGTGCCGCATCCGGCGCGAGGGGCTCCCGGGACGGGCCGGGACACCCGCGCGGCCCTCACGGGACGGACCGGCACACTCACGCCGCCCGCCCGCCCGGGACGGACCGGGGCGCCCCGCGCCGTTCACCCGGGCCGGAAGCGGTACACCTGCACCGTTCGTGCCCGGCGGAGCAGTGAGACGCATCACGGACGGTGAAATGTTCGGCATACATCGCGCAGGACCGGAGAGGTGTTCACGCTGCTGGTGGCCCCTGATCCCGGTCCACCCGCGCGCGACAGTGCTCGGCCGGACCGGTGCGGAGCAAACCAGGCACGGAAGGCAGACCCCTACATGTCGGCTCCCACCTCGGCGGCTCCCGCCCCGTCGGCCCCCGCCGCGGAGACGCTCGCGACCCTGTACATCGACGGCGTCTGGGGTTCCGCCCGCTCCGGTGCGGTCCGCGAGATCCTCGACCCCGCGGACGCCACCGTCCTCGCGCTCGTCGCCGAGGGCGGCGCCGAGGACACCGACGCGGCCGTGGCCGCCGCGCGCCGCGCCTTCGACGACGGCCCCTGGCCCCACAAGCCCGTCGCGGAGCGCGCCGAGCTGCTCCGCAGGGTCGCCGGGCTCCTCCAGCGCGACCGCGAGGAGATCGCGATCACCGAGAGCCGCGACACCGGCAAGACCCTGGAGGAGGGTCGCGTCGACGTCGACGACGTCACCAACGCCTTCCGCTACTTCGCCGACCTCGTGATGAACGAGAGCGGCGGCCGGGTCGTCGACGCGGGCGACCCCGATGTGCACAGCGTCGTCGTGCACGAGCCGGTCGGCGTCTGCGCCCTGATCGCCCCGTGGAACTACCCGCTGCTCCAGGCCAGCTGGAAGATCGCCCCCGCCCTGGCCGCGGGCAACACCTTCGTCCTCAAGCCCAGCGAGGTCACCCCGCTCTCGACCGTCCACCTCGTCCGGCTGCTCGCCGAGGCCGGACTGCCCGACGGCGCCGCCAACCTCGTCACCGGTGCGGGCGACCCCGTCGGCGCCCGGCTCTCCGAGCACCCCGACGTCGACCTCGTCTCCTTCACCGGCGGGCTCGTCAGCGGGACGAAGGTCGCGCAGGCCGCGGCGCCCACGGTCAAGAAGGTCGCCCTGGAGCTCGGCGGGAAGAACCCCAACGTCGTGTTCGCCGACGCCTGCGCCACCGAGGACGGCTTCGACACCGCCGTCGACCAGGCGCTGAACGCCGCGTTCTTCCACAGCGGCCAGGTCTGCTCCGCCGGGGCCCGGCTCATCGTCGAGGAGTCCGTACGCGAGCGCTTCGTCACCGAGCTCGCCCGTCGCGCCGACGCGATCCGCCTCGGCCGCGGCACCCTCGACGGGGTCGAGTGCGGCCCGCTCGTCTCCGCCCAGCAGCTCGCCAAGGTCGAGGCCTACGTGGCGTCCGCCCGCGAGGAGGGCGCCGTCGTCCGCTCGGGCGGAGCACGCCCGGAACCCTCCGACACCCGGCCCGCCGGCGGCTACTTCTACCGGCCCACCGTCCTGGACGGCTGCCACCGCGGGATGAAGGTGGTCCGCGAGGAGACCTTCGGCCCGATCCTCACCGTCGAGACCTTCCGCACCGAGGAAGAAGCCGTCACTCTGGCGAACGACACCGACTACGGTCTCGCCGGCGCCGTCTGGACCACCGACGCGGGCCGCGCCCGGCGCGTCGCGGGGCGGCTGCGGCACGGCACCGTCTGGATCAACGACTACCACCCCTACCTCCCGCAGGCCGAGTGGGGCGGCTTCGGCAAGTCCGGCACCGGCCGTGAGCTCGGCCCCACCGGGCTCGCCGAGTACCGCGAGTCCAAGCACATCTACCAGAACCTCAACCCGCGCCCCCAGCGCTGGTTCGCCGGCTGAGAGCAACCGCTCCACCCCGCACGGCTGTTCGCCGCAGCACGTACACGCACGAACCTTGCAGAAGGAGCAGTGACCGATGCCCCCGTCGCCCAGCACCGCACGGCCCGAACCTGTCGACTACGTGATCGTCGGAGGCGGTACGGCCGGCTCGGTCATCGCCTCCCGCCTCACCGAGGACCCCGGCGTCACCGTCACCGTCATCGAGGGCGGCCCCACCGACATCGACCGCGAGGACGTCCTCACCCTCCGCCGCTGGCTCGGTCTCCTCGGGGGCGACCTCGACTACGACTACCCCACCACCGAACAGCCCCGCGGCAACTCCCACATCCGGCACAGCCGCGCCCGCGTCCTCGGCGGCTGCTCCTCGCACAACACGCTGATCAGCTTCAAGCCGCTGCCCGGCGACTGGGACGAATGGGCCGAGGCCGGAGCCGAGGGCTGGCACGCCGCGGCGATGGACCCCTACTTCGACCGGCTGCGCAACCACATCACGCCCGTCGACGAGAAGGACCGCAACGCCATCGCCCGCGACTTCGTCGAGGCCGCGGGGACGGCCGCCGGGGTCCCGCGCGTCGACAGCTTCAACGCGGCGCCGTTCCACGAGGGCGTCGGCTTCTTCGACCTCGCCTACCACCCGGAGAACAACAAGCGGTCCTCCGCCTCGGTCGCCTACCTGCACCCGCACATCGAGGCCGGTGACCGCCCCAACCTCTCCATCCTGCTGGAGACATGGGCGTACCGCATCGAGTTCGACGGCACCCGGGCCACCGGGGTGCACGTACGGGACAAGGACGGGGTGGAGACGCTGCTGCGCGCCACCCGCGAGGTGATCGTCTGCGCCGGCGCGGTGGACACCCCGCGCCTGCTGATGCACTCCGGAGTCGGACCGGCGAAGGACCTCTCCGCGCTCGGCATCCCCGTCCTCCACGACGCGCCGGGCGTCGGTGAGAACCTCCTGGACCACCCCGAGTCGGTCATCGTCTGGGAGACCGACGGACCCATCCCCGAGAACTCCGCGATGGACTCCGACGCGGGCCTCTTCGTGCGCCGGGACCCCGGATCCAGGGGCCCCGACCTGATGTTCCACTTCTACCAGATCCCCTTCACCGACAACCCGGAACGCCTCGGCTACGAGAAGCCCGAGCACGGCGTGTCGATGACCCCCAACATCCCCAAGCCGCGCAGCCGCGGCCGGCTCTACCTCACCAGCGCCGACCCCGAGGTCAAGCCCGCCCTGGACTTCCGCTACTTCACCGACGAGGACGACCACGACGGCCGCACCCTGGTCGACGGCATCAAGCTCGCCCGTGAGATAGCGAAGACCGAACCTCTGGCCCACTGGCTCACCCGCGAGGTCTGCCCCGGACCCGGCATCACCTCCGACGAGGACATCAGCGAGTACGCCCGCAAGGTCGCGCACACCGTCTACCACCCGGCCGGGACCTGCCGGATGGGCGCCGAGGGCGACCCCGAGGCCGTCGTGGACCCCCAGTTGCGCATCCAGGGCCTTCAGGGCATCCGGATCGCCGACGCGTCCGTCTTCCCGACCATGCCCGCCGTGAACCCCATGATCGGCGTCCTCATGGTCGGCGAGAAGTGCGCCGAACTGCTCCGCACGACCCCGACCGCCGGAGGCGATGTCCGATGAGTGAAGCCAGCACCCCCGTGTTCAGCGTCAAGAACCTCTGGAAGGTCTTCGGACCCCGGGCGGACCGCGTCCCCGGCAGCGAACTCGCCGGACTCACCCCCGCCGAACTCCGCGAACGCACCGGCTGCACCGCCGCCGTCCGCGACGTCTCCTTCGACGTGCAGAAGGGCGAGGTCTTCGTCGTCATGGGCCTGTCGGGCTCCGGCAAGTCCACCCTCGTGCGCTGCCTCACCCGGCTGATCGAGCCCACCAGCGGCACCCTCGCCATCGACGGCGAGGACGTCCTCGCCATGGACACCGGGCGGCTGCGCGAACTGCGCCGCCACCGCGCCGCGATGGTCTTCCAGCACTTCGGCCTGCTCCCGCACCGCACCGTGCTCGACAACGTCGCCTACGGCCTGGAGATCCAGGGCCTCGGCAAGGCCGAACGGCGCGCCAAGGCCGCCGAACTGGTCGAGAAGGTCGGCCTCGCGGGGCTGGAGGACCGGCGCCCCGCCCAGCTCTCCGGCGGCCAGCAGCAGCGCGTCGGGCTGGCCCGCGCCCTCGCCGTCGACCCCTCCGTCCTCCTCTTCGACGAACCGTTCAGCGCGCTCGACCCGCTGATCCGGCGCGAGATGCAGGACGAGGTCGTCCGGCTGCACCGCGAGGAGGGCCGCACCATGGTCTTCATCACCCACGACCTCAGCGAGGCGCTCCGCCTGGGCACCCGCATCGCGCTGATGCGCGACGGCGGCATCGTCCAGCTCGGCACCCCCGAGGAGATCGTCGGCTCGCCCGCCGACGACTACGTACGCGAGTTCGTCCGGGACGTCCCCCGCGAACAGGTCCTCACCGTCGCCACCGCCATGCGGCCGCCGGCCGCGAGCGAGAGCGACAGCGGACCGGCCGTCCGCCCCGGGGCCACCGTCTCCGAGGCCATCGAGGCCGTCTCCCGCTCCGGCGACCCCGTCGCCCGGGTGATGGAGGACGGCAGGCTGCTCGGCGTCGTCGACCACGCGTGCCTGCTCGACGTGGTCGCCGGCGCGGGCGGGAGCCCGGAAGCCCGCGAGGTGACCGTCTGATGGCCACCGCCCAAGCCACCCCCCGGACCGCCTCGGGACCCCCGGGCAGCGGCCCCCTGGCCGCCCTGCGCGACCGGCCGGCCCTCGCCAAGCTCCTGTCGCTGCTGGTGGTCGCCGCCGTCGCCGTGCCCCTCGCACACGCCCGCTGGGGCGGCGGGGCGTGGCCCGGCGCGCTGACCGTCGACCTGAGCGGACCGCTCGGCGAGGTCAACGACTGGATCATCGGCAACCGCGACAGCCACCCGCTGTTCCTCTACTTCTTCGGCCACATCAGCAACGCCGTCGTCCTGTCGGTGCGCGGCGTCTACCTGGCGCTGCTCGCCCTCGGCTGGGCCGGCGTCACCGCCGTCGCCGCCCTCGTCGCCTGGCGGACCGCGGGCGTGCGCCTGGCGCTGACCGCCGGCCTCTCCTTCCTCGTCTGCGGGCTGCTCGGCATGTGGGTGCCGACCATGCAGACCCTGGCCCTGATGGTCGTCGCGGTCCTCGCCTCCGTGCTGCTCGGCCTGCTCCTCGGCCTCGCCGCGGGCCTCTCGGACCGTACGTTCCGTGTGCTGCGCCCCGTCCTGGACACCATGCAGGTGCTGCCCGCCTTCGCCTACCTGCTGCCCGTCGTCCTGGTGTTCGGTATCGGCGTGCCCGGTGCGGTCCTCGCCACCGTCGTCTACGCGGCCCCTCCGATGGCCCGGCTCACCGCGCTCGGCCTGCGCGGAGCGGACGCCGGGGTCATGGAGGCCGTCGCCTCGCTCGGCGCCACCGGACGCCAGCGCCTGCTGAGCGCACGGCTCCCGCTGGCCCGCAAGGAACTCCTCCTCGGCCTCAACCAGACCATCATGATGGCGCTGTCGATGGCCGTCATCGCCTCCGTGATCGGCGCCGGCGGCCTCGGCGACCGCGTCTACCAGGCGCTCTCCTCCGTCGACGTGGGCGCCGCGCTCGCCGCCGGCATCCCGATCGTGCTGCTGGCCGTCGTCCTGGACCGCACGACCGAGGCGGCCGGCCGCAGGATCGGTACGGAGCCCACCGGCCCCGCCGCCCTGCGCGGCGCGCGCGGCTGGGGACTCGCCGCGCTCATCGCCGCGGCCGTCGCCGTCGTCGGCCGCTTCACCGGCGGACGCATCTGGCCCGAGGGCGCTGTCGTCGCCATCGCCGAACCGGTCAACACCGCCAAGGACTGGATGGTCGACCACCTCTACACCGGCATCCCCGTCGTCGGAGGCACCGCCGACTGGGCCGCCCACTTCACCAACTGGGTCCTCAACCCGCTCCGCGACGGACTGCAGGGCCTGCCCTGGTGGTCCGTCCTGCTGATCGTCGCCGCGCTCGCCTGGACCCTCGGCACCTGGCGCACCGCGCTCACCGCCGTCCTCGCCATGGCCGTCATCGGGGTGCTCGGCGTCTGGGACCTGTCCATGGACACGCTCAGCCAGGTCCTCGCCGCCGTCGCCGTCACCCTGGTCCTCGGCTTCGGCATCGCCGTCGGCGCCGCGCGCAGCACCCGCCTCGAACGGCTGCTGCGCCCCGTCCTGGACGTCTTCCAGACCATGCCGCAGTTCGTCTACCTCATCCCGGTCGTCGCCCTCTTCGGTGTGGGACGCGCCCCCGCCGCCGCGGCGGCGGTCGTCTACGCACTGCCCGCCGTCGTCCGCATCACCACCCAGGGCCTGCGCGGCGTCGACCCCGCCGCGATGGAGTGCGCCCGCTCGCTGGGCGCCACCGGCGGCCAGCGGCTGCGCCAGGTCCAGATCCCGCTGGCCAGGCCCGCACTGCTGCTCGCCGTGAACCAGGGCGTCGTGCTGGTCCTCGCGGTGGTCATCATCGGCGGACTCGTCGGCTCCGGCGCACTCGGGTACGAGGTCGTCTTCGGCCTCGCCCAGGGCGACCTGGCCACCGGTCTCGTCGCGGGCGCCGCCATCGTGTGCCTCGGACTGATGCTGGACCGCGTCACCCAGCCCACCGCCCGCCGCCAGCGGAAGGAGAGCTGACATGGCTCGCACTCCCACCGGAGCCCGTCTCCGCACAGGGGCGATCGTCGCCTCCGCCGCCGCCCTGCTGACCGTCACCGGCTGCGGCGCGGCGGACATGACCAAGCAGGCCTCCCCGTTCGCGGCCCCCGCCGACATCAAGACCGTGACCCTGTCCGTCCAGTCCTGGGTCGGCGCACAGGCCAACGTCGCCGTCGCCCAGAAGATCCTCCAGGACGAACTGGGCTACCGCGTCGACCTCGTGCAGACCGACGAGGTCCCCGCCTGGGACGCCCTCAGCCAGGGCCGGGTGGACGCCATCCTGGAGGACTGGGGACACCCCGACCAGGAGCAGCTGTACGTCAAGGACAAGAAGACCATCGTCCCCGGCGGCGACCTCGGCGTCACCGGCCACATCGGCTGGTACGTCCCCAAGTACTGGGCGGACGAGCACCCGGACGTCACCGACTGGAAGAACCTCGACCGGTACGCCGACGAGCTGCGCACCGCGGAGAGCGGCGACAAGGGCCAGCTGATGGACGGTTCGCCGTCCTACGTCACCAACGACAAGGCGCTGGTGAAGAACCTCGACCTGGACTACAAGGTCGTCTTCGCGGGGTCCGAGGCCGCCCAGATCACCCAGATGCAGCAGTTCGCCAAGGAGAAGAAGCCCTTCCTCAGCTACTGGTACCAGCCGCAGTGGCTGTTCAACGAGGTCCCGATGGTCGAGGTGAAGCTCCCGGAGTACACCGACGCCTGCGCCGCCAAGGACCCGGCCGACATCGACTGCGCCTACCCGACGACCCCGCTCCAGAAGTACCTCAACGCGGACTTCTCGAAGCGCGGCGGGGACGCGGCGGCCTTCCTGAAGAAGTTCCACTGGTCCGAGAAGGACCAGAACGAGGTGTCCGAACTCATCGCCTCCGAGCGGCTGTCGCCCGACGAAGCGGCCGGCCGCTGGGTCGAGGAGCACCCGGATACCTGGAAGAAGTGGCTGGACCGGTGACCCCGCCGTAAGGCTCCCTCCCGGCTCCACGTCAGCCGCCGCGGCACCGCCCGCGGCGGCTGACGCCGTTCGCGGGCGGGGGCCGGGGGGACCCCGGCCCCCGCCCGGACACGCCGCAGTGCGGGGGATGCGTCCGCCTCACTATTCACTCAGTACATGTATCGGGGATATAGTCTCGTCATGAGCACCCGACACGTCCTCCTGGGGCTGCTCGCTGCCGGTCCCCGCCACGGCTACGACCTCAAGCGGCAGTACGACGCACGCTTCCCACAGGCCCGTCCGCTCGCCTTCGGGCAGGTCTACACCACCCTGCAGCGCCTGGTGCGGGACGGCCTGGCGGCGGTCGACGGGACCGGGTCCGACGGCGGTCCGGAACGCACCCTCTACCGCGTGACGGACGAGGGATCACGCGAACTGGCCCTCTGGGCCGACGAGATCACCGCCCCCGCCCCCTTCGTGGCGAACGAGATCTTCGCCAAGGTCGTGGTCGCGATCCTCGTCACCGCGGCCGGTCCGCCGACGGGAAGCGGCGGACGGGGGCCGGACGCAGCCGCCCTGCTGCGGGCCCAGCGCGCCGCCCACATGGAGCGGATGCGTGAACTGACCGCACTCAAGACCGCGCCGGGCACCGCTCTCACCACGGTCCTGTCCGCCGACTACGCCCTTGCCCATCTCGACGCCGACGTGCGGTGGATGACCACCACGGCGGCCCGCATCGACACCCTGACCGCGGAGGTCAACGCAATATGAGCCCACGTGAGGAACGACCCTCGTCGGAGGGGACCGCGCTGATCTCGGCGCGCGGACTGAAGAAGTCGTACGGAAGCACCGAGGCCCTGCGGGGTGTGTCCCTCGACCTCCGGGCGGGCGAGGTCCTGGCCGTCACCGGCACGAGCGGCAGCGGCAAGTCCACGCTGCTGCATTGCCTTTCGGGCATCGTCCGCCCCGACGAGGGGACGATCGCCTACGGAGGCGAGCTGCTCGGCCGACTGCCCGAGAACCGGCTCGGTGAACTG
This sequence comes from Streptomyces sp. NPDC006296, assembly GCF_040613235.1. Lineage (NCBI taxonomy): Bacteria > Bacillati > Actinomycetota > Actinomycetes > Kitasatosporales > Streptomycetaceae > Streptomyces > Streptomyces sp. NPDC006296. The sequence goes on from NZ_JBEXRT010000002.1 coordinate 81,935, forward strand.
CGGCGCAGCGACTTCGGGGTGGTGTTCCAGTTCGGGCAGCTCATCCCCGAGCTCACCGCGCTCGACAACGTGGCACTGCCGCTGCTGCTCGCCGGTGTGCACCGGGCCCCCGCGCACCAGCGGGCGGGGGAGTGGCTGGAGCGCTTCGGCGTCCGGGGCCAGGCGTCACTGCGTCCCGGGGCGATGAGCGGTGGCCAGGGCCAACGGGTGGCACTGGCACGGGCCCTGGTCACAGGCCCCAAGGTGGTCTTCGCGGACGAACCGACCGGCGCACTCGACACCCTCGCCGGGGAACAGGTGATGACCGCTCTCGTGCACACGGCGCGCGAGTCGGCCACGGCGGTCCTGCTGATCACCCACGACGCGCAGATCGCGGCGTACGCCGACCGCGAGCTGGGGCTGAGCGACGGAATCGTCCACTCCGGCACCGGCGCGGTCCAGGAGGTGGCCCGCGGTGAAGGCTGACATCCGCATCGCCTGGATCCTCGCGCGGGGTTCGGAGCGCCGCGAACGGTGGAGGGCGTCCCTCACCCTGTTCGGCGCCCTGCTCGCCACGGGCTTCGCACTCGCCGCCGTCACCGTCGCCTCGCTCTCCGGCCAGGTGTCGATCCCGTACGCGCACGGACTGCTGGACCGCCCCGGCGAACGCGCCGGAGTGGTGTTCACCCTGGTCCTGCTGCTCGTGCCGGTGCTCGGGTTGCTCGGCCAGTGCGCGCGCATCGGCGCCGTCCACCGCTCCCGGCGGATGGCCGGCCTGCGGCTCGCGGGCGCGTCCCCCGGACAGGTGCGCCGGATCGCCGCAGCCGAGTCCTCCCTCGCCTGCCTCGCCGGCTCGGCGGCCGGATTCACCGCCTTCCTCGTGCTCCTCGCCGTGGTCGGCCACACTCCGCGTCCGGCGGCCTGGGCCGGTTTCGCGGCCGTCGTCCTCGGCGTACCGGTCGCCGCCGCCCTGGTGAGCGCCCTCGCCCTCCGTCGCCTCGTCGCCTCACCGCTCGACCACGTCCGCAGGACCGCTCCGGACCCGGGGCGCCGGGCAGCGGCCGGGCTCCTCGTCGCCGCCCTGCTGCTCGCCCTCTCCGCGCTGCTCCTGCTGTTCCCGGTCGGTCCGCAGGTGACGCCGCCCGTCCTCCTGGTGCTGGCGCTGGTTCTCCTGACCGGGGCGGGCGCCATCTGGGTGGCGGGGGCGTCGGCGGGCTACCTGGGACGCCGGCTGACCCGCCGGGCCGAGCGCCCCGCGGTGCTCATCGCGGCGAGCCGTCTCGCCCACGACCCGTGGGCGGCCGCGCGCACCCATGCCGCGCTGCTGCTGCTCACCGTCGTCGCGGTCGGCTTCGTCGGGGTGCGCGAGATCCTGCTGGACATGCTGACGGGCGCTTGGCGCCCGGCGGACATGGCCTTCTACACCACCGGTATCGACCTCGTCGGGGCCGCCGTGCTGATCGCCCTGGCCATCGCCCTCTGCGCACTCGCGGTGGGCACCGCCGAGTCGCTGGCCACCCGCCGGAGGGGCCTCGCGATCCAGGTCGCGGCCGGCGTGCCGCACAGGGTCCTGGCGGAGGCGACGCTCCTGGAGACGGCCCTCCCGCTCGCCCCCGCACTCCTGCTCGCGTGCCTCGGCGGAACACTCGTCCACGTGGGGTACGCCATGGTCGCCGGCGCCGCTTCCATCCCGCTGCTGCCGTTGCTCGTGCCCGTGACGGTCTACGCGGCCTGCCTGCTGGCCGCGGCGACCTCGCTGCCCCTCCTCCGGCGAGCCGCGCACCCGGCGGAGCTGCGCTTCTCCTGAGGGCTGCCCGGTGAACCGGCGCGCGGAGCCGGACGCGGTGGACCGTGCGGAACGCGCCGTTGCTGACAGGCAGTTGAGGAACGGTCGTTCTTGACCGATCGTTCCTCAATCGTCTACCGTGCTGGGCATGGGCAGGCCAAGAGCATTCGACGAGGACGAAGCGGTGCGCGCCGCCATGGACCTGTTCGGTGGACGTGCGTACGACGGGGTGTCCGTGGACGACCTCGTCCACCACCTGGGCGTGCATCGCAACAGCCTGTACAAGACGTTCGGCAGCAAGCGCGGCCTCTACCTGATCGCGCTGCGGCGCCACCTCGCCGACGACGTCCGCCCCTTGTGCGACGCCCTCGCCGGCGCACCGGACGCCGCGGCCGTGCTGCGACTCGTCACCTCGGCCGAACTCGGCCTGCTCCTGCTCGCGACGGTCGAACGGGCGCCGGTCGACGAGGAGGTCGCGGGCGAGGTGACGGCCGCGTTGACCGCCGTCGACCGGGCGATCGGGGACGCGCTCGGTGTTCCCGCCGATCTGGCCACCGCTCTCACGGCTGCCGCGCTGGGCATCCTCCTGCGCGGCAACCCCGACACGGTCGCCACCGCACTGTCCGACCACCTCGGCCCTCTCACCTGAAACGGAACCTGACATGGCACTGGTACGTATCGTCGGCGACGACCTCGTCGTCGTGATGGAGGGGCTCGACAAGCTCTGGGCCTTCAAGGGCAGACTCACCATCCCGCTGGCCAACGTCCGCGGTGTGACCGCCGACCCCGGCATCACCGCCGAACCCAAGGGAATCCGCGCGCCGGGGTCCCACGTGCCCGGTGTGATCACCGCGGGCACCTTCCACCAGGAGGGCGACAAGGTCTTCTGGGACGTCAGGGACCCGTCGAAGGCCGTCGTGGTCGAACTCGCCGACGAGAGGTACGTGCGCCTGGTCCTCCAGGTCGACGACCCTCGCGCAACCGTCGCCCTGGTCGAGAACGCCCTCGCATGAAAGGAGGCAGGACGATGTTCCGACACCTGGCGGCAGTCGCCGTCGCGCTGACCCTGGGAGCCGCCGGCCCGGTGCCGGCCGCACCCGCTGTGGTGCCCGCCGCCGACCGCGAGGTCGTCTTCACGGCCGACGGTACGACCGTGTACGGCACCCTGCACGTGCCCGAGCACCGAGCCGGCCGGCGGCTGCGGTCGGCGCTGCTGCTGCCCGGCAGCGGACCCACCGACCGTGACGGCAACCAACTGCCCGGGTCCGCACCGGACACCTTGTCGCAGCTGGCCGACGCGTTCGGCACCGAGGGAGTCGCCACGCTTCGGTTCGACAAGTACGGGACCGGCCGTACCGGACTCGGCGCCTACCGGGACCACCCGGAAGAACTCGACTTCCCCGCATTCGTCCGTCAGGCGGAGGCCGCCTACACGTCGTTGCGCCATCAGCCGGAGACGGGCCCGCACGCCCCCCTGGTCGTCGGGCACAGCGAGGGCGCGATGACGGGACTGCTGCTGGCCGGCACGGTCCGTCCGCGCCCGGCGGGCCTGGCGCTCCTGCAACCGCAGGCGATCCGCATGCTGGATCTGGTCGCCCTCCAGCTCAAGGCCCAGCTCGCCGAAGCGGTCGCACAAGGGCAGTTGACGCCGGAACAGCAACGCACCGTCGGCGCGGCCGTCGATGCCGCCGTCACGTCACTGCGTGCTCGGCGGCCGGTCGACACCACCGATCTGCTCCCGGCGATCGCCCGGCTCTTCGAAGCGTTCCAAGGGCCCAGCGCCCGGTTCGTGATGAGCGATGACGCCGTCCACCCGCCGGACACCGCCGCCGCACTCCGGCCGGGGACCGACGTGCTGCTGACCTGCGGCACGAACGACGCTCAAGTCCCCTGCGGCACGACGGACGCCCTGACGGCCGCCCTGCGCCGCGCGCACGCCGGTGGACCGGGCCGAGTGACGCTTCCGGGAGTGGACCACCTGCTGCACGATGCCGGCCACCCCGACACGATCGCGCCGCCCGTGCTCGACGCGCTGCGCCGGTTCGCGCGGCCCTGACGCCGGCCGGGACGGCCGTCGGCCCCCGCGAGAAGCACCGCGGACCGTGCCCGTGCCGTGCCGTGCCGGTGCCCTCGGGCCCGCTCCCCGGCAGGCCGAGCAGCCGTCCCCGGGGCAGGCACCGAACGTTCCCGGGCAGCAGGCAGCAGGCAGCAGGCAGCAGGGCAGCAGGGCAGCAGGGCAGCAGGGCAGCAGGGGCGGGCGGCGCCGTGGGATCAGGCCACCGGATGGTCCTCCGGCGCGCCCGGCCGTTCGAACTGGGTGCGGTGCAGCTCCTCGTACCGGCCTCCGGCGGCCAGCAGCTCCTCGTGCGTGCCCCGTTCGACGATCCGGCCGGCCTCCACCACCAGGATCAGATCGGCGGCCCGGACCGTCGACAGCCGGTGGGCGATCACCACGGCCGTCCGCCCCTCCAGCGCCTCGCCCAGCGCCTCCTGGACCGCCGCCTCCGAGGTGGAGTCCAGGTGGGCGGTCGCCTCGTCCAGGATCACCACCCGCTGACGTGCCAGCAGCAGCCGCGCGATGGTGAGCCGTTGGCGCTCGCCGCCCGAGAGCCGGTAGCCGCGCTCACCGACCACCGTGTCCAGGCCGTCGGGCAGCGACGCCACCAGACCGTCCAGCCGGGAACGGCGCAGCGCGTCCCAGATCTCCTCCTCGGCGGCCTCCGGCCGGGCCAGCAGCAGATTCGCGCGCACCGACTCGTGGAAGAGGTGCCCGTCCTGGGTGACCATGCCGAGCGTCTCCCGGACGGAGTCGGCGGTCAGGTCGCGCACGTCGACCCCGTTGAGCCGGACGGCCCCCGCGTCGGTGTCGTAGAGCCGGGGGAGGAGCTGCGCGATCGTCGACTTGCCCGCCCCGGACGAGCCGACGAGGGCGACCATCCGGCCCGGCTCCGCGGTGAAGGAGACGTCGTGGAGCACCTGAGTGCCGTCCCCCGGGTCGAGGACCGCGACCTCTTCGAGCGAGGCGAGGGAGACCTTGTCGGCGGACGGATAACCGAAGGAGACCCCGTCGAACTCCACGGACACCGGTCCGTCCGGCACCCGGCGGGCGTCCGGCTTCTCGGCGATCAGCGGCTTCAGGTCGAGGATCTCGAAGACCCGCTCGAAGCTCACCAGGGCGCTCATCACCTCGACCCTGGCCCCCGCCAGCGCCGTCAGCGGTGCGTAGAGCCGGGTCAGGAGCAGGGCCAGGGCGACGACGGCCCCGGGCTCCAGGCCGCCGCTCAGCGCGAAGTGCCCGCCCAGGCCGTAGACCAGGGCGAGGGCCAGCGCCGACACCAGGGTGAGCGCCGTGATGAAGGTGGACTGGAGCATCGCCGTACGGACGCCGATGTCGCGCACCCGGCCCGCGCGGGCCGCGAACGCGGCGGACTCCTCGGCGGGGCGTCCGAAGAGCTTGACGAGCGTCGCGCCCGGCGCCGAGAAGCGTTCCGTCATCTGCGTGCCCATGGTGGCGTTGTGGGCCGCGGCCTCCCGCTGGAGGTCGGCCATCCGGGCCCCCATCCGGCGGGCGGGGACCACGAACACCGGCAGCAGGACCAGCGCGAGCAGGGTGATCTGCCAGGAGATCGTCAGCATCACGGCCAGGGTCAGCAGCAGGGTCACGAGGTTGGAGACGAGACCGGAGAGCGTGTTGCTGAACGCCCGCTGGGCGCCGATCACGTCGTTGTTGAGCCGGCTGACCAGGGCGCCCGTCCTGGTACGGGTGAAGAAGGCGACGGGCATCCGCTGCACGTGGTCGAACACCGCGGTGCGCAGATCGAGGATCAGCCCCTCACCGAGGGTCGCCGAGAGCCAGCGGGTGAGGAGCCCGAGACCCGCCTCCGCGACGGCGATCAGGGCGATGAGCAGGGCGAGCCCGGTGACCGTGCCGCCGTCCTCGCCCCGCACGATCGCGTCGACGACCCGGCCCGCCAGGACCGGGGTGGCCACCGCCAGGAGGGCGGTGACCACGCTGAGGAGCAGGAACCGGACGATCCTGCCCCGGTGCGGCCGTGCGAACGCCAGGATGCGGCGCAGGGTGGCCCGGGAGAAGGGCCGCCGGTCCTTCTGTGCGTTCATCGTGCTGTGCAGTGAATGCCACGCGGTGACTTCCATGTCCATGCGGTGCCTCCGGAGTCGGATCGGTACGCAGGGCACGCTAGGACCTCAGGTGATGTTGAGGTCAACCGTTCCCGGCCGGCTTCACCCCTGAGCGCGTACGGCACGGCCCCGCGGTGGCCGCGACCGGACGGCCCGGCCGGGGCGGCGGAGCGAAAGGCCGAGGGCCGCGGACGGTCGTCCGCGGCCCTCGGTGCGGAGCGCGCTCCGCGGTCAGACGCCCGGCGGCACCCGGGAGGGGCGGCCGGTGCCGCGGGTGAGGCCGTAGCCGAACACCCCGGCCAGCGCGGCGAGTACGGCGCCCAGGGCGGTCCACAGCCAGCGGGTGGTCCACCAGCCGGAGGACCAGCCGTCCTCCGGTCCGGTCTCGCTCGGGGCGGTTCCGCCCTTCGCCACGACGGCGGAGGCGCCCGGCACCATCGGTTCGCCGAGCGTGCCGTCCACATCGGCGGCGCCGCCCCGGTCGGCCGGGTCGACCTCCGTCTCCACGTGGACCGGGAGGCCGAGGTCCTCCTCGGCCAGACCGACCACCGTGAGGCGCACGTAGTAGCTGCCGGGCAGCGGGTCGGACGCCCAGGGCTCCGACCAGGCGCGCACGGTGCGCAGGACGCAGGACAGCTCGACGGTGCCCGCGTCCGGCGCCGCCTTCCTGGTCTGGTGGCCGTACATGCAGGCCTGCCGGCGGCGGAGCCCGTCGTACACGTCGATCTGCCAGGTGGAGGCGCCGTGCCGGGTCGCGCTCTCCGGCAGGCTCACCTTCGCCCGGACGGTGGGGCGCTCCCCGGCGTCGGCGGGGAAGGCCCAGTACAGGTAGTCGCCCGTGGACGCCTCCGCGGTGGCCTTCTGCCCCTGCCGGATCGCCGTGGCGGTGCGGAAGGTGGTGCCCGCCTCCGTCGGACCGGCCGCCTCGCCGTCCGCCGGGCTCGCGCTCGGGGACGGGCTGTCGGCGACCGCGGCACCGGCCGGGGCGAGGAGGGCGACGGCCGCGAGCAGGGCGCCGGCCCATCGGCGCCTCGGGGTGTTCCTGCGGGTGGTACGCATCAGTTGGTCCTCCATACGGCGACGCGCCAGCGCGAGATCCAGCCGAAGAGCAGTCCGGCGAGCAGTCCGGCGAGCACCATGACGCCCAGCAGCCACCAGCCGCGTCCCAGGCCGAACGCGGCGACGTCGGACGCCTCGTCGGGAGCGTCCACCAGGTCGACGGTCAGCTCGACGGGCATGCCGGGTGTGGTCTTCACGGACGCGGGCGCCGAGAAGGAGTTGCTCAGCTGGAGGCACACCGCCTCGGCGGCCGGCTTCGGGTCGTCGTCGGAGAGGCCGGAGCCGTCCTGTCCGGGCTTCGGGTAGCGCAGCCCGGTGGAGACGGCGTCCGTACGCCCGGTGCCGGACTCGGCGCCCCGGACGATCTCGCGGCCGTGCGCGGTCACCGCGCGCAGCAGGATCCCGTAGTCCTCGTTCACGGCGCGGTCCGCCGCCACGCTCACGGAGGCGCGCAGTTCCTGGCCGGGCAGGACGTTCACCCGGTACCAGCGGTGCTTGCCGATCTCCTGGCGGTCCGTGTACAGCCCTGCCGCCAGCTCCGGGGCCGAGGCGCAGCTGGCCGCGCCCTCGGTCGCCACGGGGGTGACGACGGGCTCGGCCGCACGGTCCACCAACTGCTTGACGCGGCCGGACAGTTCGTCGGTGTTCTGGACGGCCGTGTAGGTGCCGCCGGTGGCCTCGGCGATGCAGGTCAGCTGCTGCCGGATCTTGGCGTCGGGCACCAGGCCCAGGGTGTCGATGACCAGGTGGATCCCCCGTGCGGCGATGTCGCGCGCGACCTCGCAGGGGTCCAGCGGGCCGCAGGTGTCCTCGCCGTCGGTGATCAGCACGATCCGCCGGGCGGCCTCGCCGCCGTCGAGGTCGTCGGCGGCGCCGAGCAGGGCGGGGCCGATCGGGGTCCACCCGGTCGGTGCCAGGGTGGCGACCGCGGTCTTGGCCTCGGTGCGGTCGAGCGGTCCGACCGGGTAGAGCTGCCTGGTGTCCTTGCACCCGACCTTGCGGTCGTCGCCCGGGTAGTCCGCGCCGAGCGTACGGATCCCGAGCTCCACCTCCTCGGGCACCGCGTCCAGGACGTCGTTGAACGCCTGCTTGGCGGCGGATATGCGGGACTCGCCGCCCATGTCACGGGTGCGCATGGAACCACTGACGTCGAGCACCAGCTCGACCTTGGACGACGCGGTGGTGGAGGGTTCGTCGGCGGCGGCCGGGAGGGCGGTGCCCAGCCCGGCGGCCAGGGTGGCGAGCAGGACGCCCACCCCGGCCGTCAGCCGTTTTCTTATGATCATCGCCGGATCCTATTGAAGATCCGCTGTCATCCCCAAAACACGTGCGGAGGGCGCGATTTCGGGCCGCGCCTCACCCGCCGAGCACCGGCTCCGAGGCCCGGTCCAGCACCGAACCCACGCGCTCCCAGGTCTCGGTGTCCCTCTCGACCGGCGGGAGCCCGGCGTCCTGCGAGGCCGCGTTCCACCCGGTCGCGACGGCCACCGGGTCGCCGCCGCCGGCCGCGGACGCGGCCAGTGCCGCCGCGCCCAGCGCGACCAGCTCGCCGTTCCCCGGCACGATCAGCGGCCGTCCGGACAGCCGGCGCACGGTCTCCACCCACGTACGGCCCTGGGCGCCGCCGCCGATCAGCCGCAGCGGCCGGCCCGCGACCTCGGGGTCGGCCGGGTCGAGGCCGCACGCCAGCAGCAGCTCGTCGAGCGCTCGCAGCACGGTGAAGGCCGCGCCCTCGTACGCCGCGCCCAGCAGCTGCTGCGGTGTGGTGTCGTGGCGCAGCCCGGTGAGCAGACCGGACGCGGTGGGCAGGTCGGGGGTGCGTTCGCCGTCCAGGTAGGGGAGGAGGACGGCCTCGCCGCCGGGTGTCGCGTCGTCGCGGTGCAGCCCGAGCAGGGCCGCCACCTTGTCGACCGCCAGGGTGCAGTTGAGGGTGCAGGCCAGCGGGAGGTACGTGCCGTCGGCGCCGGCGAAGCCCGAGAGGGCCGTGGACGCCGGGCGCGTCCGGGACGCGGCGAAGACCGTGCCGGAGGTGCCCAGGCTCAGCACGGGGTGGTCCAGCAGGCCCGCGCCGCCCAGGCCGAGTCCGATCGCGGCGCTCATGTTGTCGCCGGTGCCCGCAGCGACGGCGATCCCGGCGGGCAGACCCAGCGCGTCCGCCGCGGACTCCGTCAGGGAGCCGATCCGGGTCCCGCCCGTCGCGGCGACCTCGGGCAGCATGGAGGCGTCCAGGCCCAGGCGGTCCAGGAGTTCGGGGTCGTACCCGCCCGTCGCGGTCGAGTACCAGCAGGTGCCGGAGGCGTCCCCCGGGTCCGTCGCCGCGACGCCCGCCAGCCGCTCCGTGAGGAAGTCGTGGGGCAGCCGCACCGCTGCCGTCGCCTCGGCGTTCGCCGGGTCGTTCTCCCGCAGCCACCGCCACTTCGTCGCGGTCATGGACGCGACGGGCACCGTGCCGGTGCGCGCCGTCCACGCGTCCGGGCCGCCCAGCTCGGCGACCAGTGCCGCCGCCTGCGGCGCGGAGCGCGTGTCGTTCCACAGGAGTGCGGGGCGCAGCGGCCGGCCGCTCCGGTCGAGGGTCACCAGCCCGTGCTGCTGTCCCGCCACGGCGATGCCGATGACGGCGGACGAGGAGAGCCCGGACTCCTTCAGACCGGCCGCGACGGCGTCGCACAGGGCCTGCCACCAGACCTCGGGGTCGGTCTCGCGCGCCCCGCCCTCACCGGTGACGACGTGCGGGGCGCGGCCGACGGCGAGCAGTTCCCCGGTCTCGGTGTCGGTCACTGCGGCCTTGGTGGACTGGGTGGAGCTGTCCACGCCGATGACGACGGTACGCGGCGGCATGGGCTACCTCTTCTCGTGCGGTTCCGGTGGTGCCGGTTTTGGCAGTCCGACGAACAAATTACGTGATCGACGGCGTCCGGACCAGGGGCGCCGTCCGGTCCGCCACCCGGCTCTCCGTCCGGGGGGTTACGTCGGCGCGCGGCCCCGTGCATAATTAATCATGTCAGTGAACAAATGGTCCGGGGTCCTGGCGACGACCGCGGACCCCCGGCAGGCGAAGGCGGACACCATGACCGATCGCTTCACTCCCACTTCTGCGGACAGGTTCACCTTCGGTCTGTGGACGGTGGGCTGGCGTGGCAATGACCCGTTCGGTGACGCGACGCGTCCGGTGCTGGATCCGGTGGAGTCGGTGGAGCGGCTCGCGGAGCTGGGGGCGCACGGGGTGACGTTCCATGACGACGACCTGATCCCGTTCGGGGCGGACGAGGCGGAGCGGGCGCGGCTGGTCGGCCGGTTCCGGGAGGCGTTGGAGCGCACCGGGATGAAGGTCCCGATGGCGACGACGAATCTGTTCAGTCATCCGGTGTTCAAGGACGGGGGGTTCACCTCCAACGACCGGGACGTGCGGCGTTTCGCGCTGCGCAAGGTGGTCCGCAACATCGATCTGGCGGCCGAGCTCGGCGCGCAGGTCTATGTGGCCTGGGGCGGTCGTGAGGGTGCGGAGTCCGGTGGGGCCAAGGACGTGCGTCTGGCCCTGGACCGGATGAAGGAGGCCTTCGACCTGCTGGGCGAGTACGTGACCGAGCAGGGCTACGACCTGCGGTTCGCGATCGAGCCCAAGCCCAACGAGCCCCGCGGCGACATCCTGCTGCCGACGATCGGTCATGCCCTGGCCTTCATCGAGCGTCTGGAGCGCCCCGAGCTGGTCGGGGTGAACCCCGAGACCGGCCACGAGCAGATGGCCGGGCTGAACTTCCCCCACGGCATCGCCCAGGCCCTGTGGGCCGGCAAGCTCTTCCACCTCGACCTCAACGGCCAGTCCGGCATCAAGTACGACCAGGACTTCCGCTTCGGTGCCGGGGACCTGCGCCAGGCGTTCTGGCTCGTCGACCTCCTGGAGACCGCCGGCTACGACGGCTCCCTCCACTTCGACTTCAAACCCGTCCGCACCGACGGTATCGACGGGGTCTGGGAGTCCGCGAAGAACTGCATGCGCAACTACCTCATCCTCAAGGAACGCGCCGCCGCCTTCCGCGCCGACCCCGCCGTGCAGCAGGCCCTGACCGCCTCCCGTCTCCACGAACTCGCCCTGCCCACCGCCGAGGACGGCCTCAAGGCCCTCCTCGCCGACCGCACCGCCTACGAGGACTTCGACACCACCGCCGCCGCCGAACGCTCCATGGCCTTCGAAGCCCTCGACCAACTCGCCATGGAACACCTCCTCAACGTCCGCTGACCCACCCCCCCGGAACAGGTGCCCGGACCACCACCACCGGGCACCCGCCGGCCGGGCGCCCCGGTCCGCGCCGGCCGCCTCAGGCGTCCGCCGGCGCGGACCGGGCGTATGCCGCCGGGTCGGCCAGCACGTCCTGCACCACCAGCGCCGCGGCGCCCCGTGCCGCGTCACCGGCGACCGACGACGCGCGCAGCCTGCCCCCGCCCCCGGACCACAGACCGGACACCACACGGCCCGTCAGCTCCGCGTCGGCGGGCGGCGAGAGCCACGGCATCAGGCCGCGGTAGATGCCGCCGAGGACCACCGCGTCCGGGTCGAACAGATTGACCGCACCGGACAGCACCTGCCCCAGCATCCGGCCCGCGTCGGCCACGGCGGCCAGCGTCGCCGGATCACCCGCCCGCGCCCGCCGCTCCAGCTCCATCACGCCCGCGGCACCGCCCGCCCCCTCGTCGACGCCCGCCGCGCGCAGCAGGGCCGACTGGCCCGCGTACTGCTCCAGGCAGCCGCGCGAGCCGCACCGGCACTCCGGGCCCGCCGGGTCCACCACCACGTGCCCGATCTCCCCGGCGAACCCGTGCGCGCCGCGCAGCAGTTCGCCGTCCAGCACCAGGGCCCCGCCGACACCGATCTCGCCCGTCAGATAGAGGAAGCTGCGCACGGTGCCGAGCCCGCCGAACCACAGCTCGGCCAGCGCCGCGAGATTCGCCTCGTTCTCCGAGCGCACGGGCAGCGCCGCCGTACCGGGGCGCAGTCCGGCGAGCGCCGCCGCGAAGAGGTCCTCGGCGGCGACCTGGTTCCAGCCCAGGTTCGGCGCCTGGCGCACCGCACCGCCCGAGACGAGGCCCGGCAGCGCCAGGGTCGTGCCGACCGGGTGCAGATCCTGCTCCCGCGCCGAGTCCAGGGTGCGCGCGGCGATCGCCGCCGCCCGGGCCAGCACCTCCCCGGGCGGGGCGCCCCGGTTGTCCAGGTGCTCGGTCTGCCGCACCCGGCCGGTGCCCGCCAGGTCGACCACGCACACCGACACATAGTCGATGTTGATCTCCACGCCGAGCCCGGCGGGCCCGGTGCGCGCCACCTTCAGGGCCGTGCCGGGGCGTCCGGCCTGGCCGCTGAAGGTCTTGCCCGACTCCGTGACGAAGCCGCTGTCCAACAGCTGCTCGACCAGCGAGGAGACCGCGGCCCTGGTGAGTCCGACCCGGGCCGACACCCCGGCGCGGGTCGCCTCGCCGGCCTCACCCTCGTCCCGCACGGCGCGCAGCACGAGGCTCAGGTTGTGGCGCCGCACGGTGTCCTTGTCGGCCTTGGACCCCAGGGGCGTGAGGTAGCTCTTCATATCGTCGACGAGCCTATGCGATGCCCCGTCGGGCCACCCCGGCCGACGAGCTCCGGCGATCTGTGTCGCCGGGGCCCGCCGGCCGGAGCGGACACGGCCTCAGGGCCGGGCGCCCCGGGCCTCCAGCAGATCCGCCATGAGCGCGGTCTCGGACTCCTGGGCCCGGGCCGCCCCGGCGGCGAGAGACCTGATCTCCTCGGTCCCCGCCTCGTCGGCGGCCGCCCGCGCCATGTCGGCCCCGGCGCGGTGGTGGACGGTCATCAGCCGGAGGAACAGCACCTCGGCGTCCCGCCCGTCGGCCGCGCGCAGCCGGTCCAGCTGGGTGTCCGTGGCCATGCCGGGCATGAGGGAGCCGTCGGACGGGGTCACCGGGTGGCCCATCCACTCCATCGGCGGCCGGTCGGAACTCTTGGGCCGGCCCCAGGACTCCAGCCAGCCCAGCATCATGCCGCGCTGGTTGGCCTGGGTGTTGATGATGTCGTACGCCAGCCGGCGCACGTCCTCGTCATCGGTGCGGTCCCGGACCAGGAACGCCATCTCCACCGCCTGCTGGTGGTGGACCGACATGTCCCGCGCGAACCCCACGTCCGCCGACCCCTCGGCGGGAACCGCCCCCGGGCCGGCCGGGGAGGCCGCCGAGGGGCGTACGACCATCAGCAGGACCAGCCCCACGGCCACCGCGAACACCACGGCCCCCGCCCACACCAGCGAACGGGAGGCACGCCCGGCCGGGCTCACCCGGCGACCCCGCCGGAGCAGGCGGCGCCCGGCTCCGGGGTCTGCGCGCCCTGGACGTACTTGGTGAAGAACTGCGCCACGCGGGCGTCGGTGGCGCTCTTCACCGTGAGCTGCTTGCCCCAGGCGCTGAGCATCAGCGGGTCCTTCTGGTCGGCCACCGGGCTCATCAGGGAGTAGGGCGTCTTCGCGACGCGCTCGGCGAGCGCCTCGACGTCGGCCTTGTCCGCGTCGTCGTTGTACGTGACCCAGACGGCGCCGTGCTCCAGGGAGTGGACGGCGTTCTCCTTCCGTATCGCCTCCGTGTAGACGTCGGCGTCGCAGTTCATCCAGACCGGGTCGTGGTCGCCGCCGACGGGCGGGTTCATCGGGTAGTCGACGGGCGTCCGGACGTGGTCCTGGGTCAGGTCGTCCCAGGACTTCTCACCCGTGACGGGCGAGGTCCTGGCCTGATCGTCCGCCTTGTCCTTCTCGTCGGCGGCGGACATCAGGTACCCGCCGCCGACGACGAGGCCGGCGAGCACGGCGACGGCCGCGGTGATGGTGACGATGCGGCTGCGGCGCTCACGGGCCCGTTCCTTGCGCCGGGCCTCCTCCAGCTTGGCGCGGCGGGCGGCGGCAGGGCTGTTCTGGTTCTTGGCGGATGCCATGTCAGGTCCTCGGGTTCGGCGGACCGCGTGCGCGGACGGCGCGCCACGCGGGAGAAGGGCATACGGAAGATCCGCCTCCGACGCCTCGGCGGCGCGGAGGACGGACCCGGTACGCCTACGTCCGCCGGACCTGGAGACGCAGTTGGTCGACCGCGTCCACGCTGTCGTTCGACGGGCCGCGGACGGCAGCCGCTCCGGTGAGCGGGGCGGTCCGCGACGGTGCCGAGGAGCAGGGCGGTGCGGGAGGGGAGGGATGGCCGGGCAGGACGACGGCCGCCGAGTGGCCCACGGGCCCGTGGCAGGAGCTGCCGACCCCGCGCTCGGCCGGTGCGTCGGCCGTCACGACGGACACCTCCGGCGTGTGCACGGGGGTGAGGGCCCGGGGAGCGGAGGCCGACGGCGCCTCGGTGTGGGAGGCGGGTGTGGCGGCCGGCGAGCAGCAGAGGAAGACCGCCAGGAGCATGAGTGCCCAGACCGGCGCGGCGAGCAGGGCACTGCCGCTCCGCCGCCGGTCCGCCCGCGCACTCGCTCTGCTCATCGCCGCCATCGTAGATGGTGTGTGAATGTTCAAACAGTCCGGCCCCGCGATCCGGCGGGGTACGGTGCCCCGATGACGACGCAATCGAACATACCTGCGGGCTGGCATCCCGACCCCTACGGAGCACCGCAGCTGCTGCGCTACTGGGACGGCTCCCGCTGGACGGAGCACACACATCCCGCCCAGGGGCAGGCACCCGCCCAGGGACAGGCGCCGGCCCAGGCGCCGACCCAGCCGCAGGCGGGCGGGCCGTACGCGGGGCAGCCGCAGGGCGGGCAGCCGTACGCCGGGCAGCCGTACGCCGGACAGCCGCACGGCGGATCGCTGTTCGACCAGCAGATCCTGGTGGTCAACCAGAAGGCCAAGCTGATCGAGCTGACGAACGAGTACAGCGTCTTCGACCAGCACGGCAACACCGTCGGATCGGTCGTCCAGGTCGGCCAGAGCGGTCTGCGCAAGGTGCTCAGGTTCGTCTCCAGCCTCGACCAGTACCTCACCCACCGCCTGGAGATCCGGGACGCCCACGGACAGCCGCAGCTGCTGCTCACCCGTCCGGCGAAGTTCATCAAGTCCCGGGTCGTGGTGCAGCGTCCGGACGGGCGGCCGGTCGGCGAGATCGTCCAGCAGAACGCCATCGGGAAGATCAACTTCGCGATGACGGCCGACGGCCGTGAGGTCGGGGCGATCAGGGCCGAGAACTGGCGCGCGTGGAACTTCGCCGTCGTCGACCACACCGGCGCGGAGATCGCCAGGATCACCAAGACCTGGGAGGGCCTGGCGAAGACCATGTTCACCACGGCGGACAACTACGTCCTGCAGATCCACCAGCGGCTTCCCGAACCGCTGCTGAGCCTGGTCGTGGCGACCGCGCTGACCGTGGACACCGCACTCAAGCAGGACGCCCGCGGCCTCGGCTGACCCCCGCGCACCCGGCGCACGGCGCAGGCCACTACCCCGGCACGCCCCGGTCCTGCGCCGGGCCGTCCCGCCCCGGCGCGCCCTCGTCCCGCTCCCGCGCCACCTCCGCCAGCACCCGGTCGGCCACCGCGAACGCCGCGTTCGCCGCCGGCACCCCGCAGTAGACGCCCGTCTGCAACAGGGCCGCGCCGATCTCGCGCGGGCTCAGGCCGTTGCGCACCGCCGCGCGGACGTGCAGCGCCAGTTCGCCGTGGTGGCCGTGGGCCGCCAGGGCGGTGAGTGTGACGAGGCTGCGCTCCCGGCGGGACAGCGTCGGGTCGGTCCAGACCTCGCCCCAGGCGTAGCGGGTGATGAAGTCCTGGAAGGGCGCGGTGAATTCCGAGGCCGCGGCCCGGGCCCGGTCCACGTGCGCATCGCCGAGCACCTCCCGGCGCACCGCCGCCCCGCTCCCGCGCTCCCAGGGGGCGAAGTGGGCGCGCAGCGCCTCCCGCACGGCCGCCGGGCGTTCGGCCGGGGCGAGATGGGAGGCGTGCGGCAGCTCGGTCAGCGCGGCCCCGGGGATCCCGTCGGCGATCTCCCGGGCGTGCGCGGGCGGGGTCGCCGGGTCGTCGCGGCCGGCGACCACCAGGGTCGGCGCCCGGATCCCGCGCAGTCCGGGCCGCAGGTCGAACTCGGCGAGCGCGTCGCAGCACGCGGCGTAGGCCTCGGGGTCCGTGCCCAGCAGGTCGTCGAGCAGCCGGGGTGCGGTGAACCCGGGGGTGAACCAGCGGGCCGCCGCGCTCTCCGCGACCTTGCCCAGGCCCTCCGCCCGGACGAGAGCGGCCCGTTCGCGCCACGGACCCGGGTCGCCGAAGCGGGCGGACGCGCACACGACGGCCAGCCGGTCGACGCGCTCCGGGTGGTGGGCGGCGAGCCAGAGGCCCACGGCGCCGCCCAGCGACACCCCGGCGTAGGAGAACCGCTCCAGGGACAGCGCGTCGGCGAGGGCCAGCACCAGCGCACCCAGATCGGCGACGCCGGCCCCCGGTCCGATCAGCCCGGCGGGTGAGCCCCCGTGCCCGGGCAGGTCCCACCGCACGATCCGGTGGGCGGTGGAGAGATCGGGCGCGATCCCGTCCCAGAGGGCGGTGGAGGTGCCCAGCGAGGGGCCCAGCAGCAGCGGGGGAGCGCTCGCCGGTCCTTCCGTCCGGTGGTGCGGCAGACGGGCGGGGGTCGTGGTCATCGGCGCTCCAGTGCGCGGTCGGTGAGTGTTCCGGCGCAGCCCGTGTACCGGGCGGGATCGGTCAGTTCCGCCAGGTCCAGGCCCTCGAAGGCGGGCTCCTGCGCCAGGAACTCGGCGAGGGGCCTCCCCGCCTCGCGGGCCCGGCCGCCGGCTGCCGCGAGGATGTCCCTCGCACGGGACCGGCCGACCCGGCCGGCGGCGGCCGAGGCCAGCCGTTCGGAGACGACCAGCCCGCCGGTGAGCCGCAGGTTGCTCCGCATCGCGGCCGGGAACACCCGCAGCCCCCCGGTGAGTTCCGCCGCGTCCCGGGCCGCCCCGCCGGTCAGCCGCAGCAGGTCGCGCAGCGGTTCCCACTCGGCGTGCCAGGCCCCGGCGGGCCGTTCGTCCCCGGCGGCGAGCGAGCCGAACAGGGTGGCAGCCGCCCCGGGCGCTCGGTGTGCCGCGGCGGCGATCAGGGTGGCCCGGACCGGATTCGCCTTGTGCGGCATCGCCGAGGAGCCGCCGCCGGACCCCTCCGCCACCTCGGCGATCTCGGTGCGGGACAGGATGAGGACGTCGGCGGCGGTCCTCCCCAGCGCGCCCGCCGTGAACGCCAGGGCGCCGGCCAGGTCGGCGATCGGGGTGCGCAGGGCGTGCCAGGGCAGCGGCGGTGCGGCCAGGCCGGTCTCCCGCGCGTAGGCGGCCACGAGCTCCTGCCCCGCCCCGTCCCCGTCCACCGCGGGGAAGGCCGCCAGCGTGCCCGCGGCTCCGCCGAGCTGGACGGGGAGCGTGCCGTGCACCGCCCGCAGCCGGTCCCGTGCGTCCAGAACCAGCGACCGCCAGCCCGCCGCCTTGAGTCCGAACGTCGTCGGCACCGCGTGCTGCGTCAGTGTGCGGCCGGCCATCGGCGTGCCGCGATGCTCCGCCGCGAGCCGCTCCAGTGCCTCGGCGGTACGCCCCAGGTCGTCCAGGACGAGCGCCAGGGTCCGCGAGGCCACCAGCATCGTCGCGGTGTCGAGGATGTCCTGGCTGGTCGCGCCCCGGTGGACGAAGGGCCGCACCGCGTCGTCGACCTCCGCCGACAGGGCGGCCACCAGCGGAATCACCGGGTTGCCCCCGGACCTCGCCCGCAGCGCCAGCTCCCGTACGTCGAACCGGCCGGCGTCCGCGGCCCCGGTGACCGCCCGCCCAGCCCCGGCCGGAGCGGTGCCGGAGGCGGCCTGGGCCCGCGTGAGGGCCGCCTCGGCGTCCAGCAGCGCCTGCAGGAAGGCGTGGTCACCGGTGGCGGCCTCGGCCGCGGAGCCGGCCCGGCCGGGGGCGAGGAGGCCCACGTCGCACTCCCGCTGCGGCTGATCGCCGGGAGCCCCGGGCATCAGCCGAACTCCAGGAAGACCGTCTCGTCGTCGCCCTGCAGGCGGATGTCGAAACGGTAGGTCCGCGGGCCGGTGCGGGTCGCGATCAGGGTCGCGCGCCGGTCCGCGGCCAGCGACCGCAGCAGCGGATCGCCGGGATCCCCCTCCCCGAGCAGGTCGGGGAGGTACACCCGGGTGAAGAGGTGCCGGCCCAGGCCGCGGGCGAACACCGCCGCGCAGAGGTAGGGCACACCGCCGGGCGGGAGCGTCCGCACGGCCCAGCGGCCGTCCGCGTCCGTCGGCACCCGGCCGAACCCGGTGAAGCCCACCCCGTCGCGCCCTCGCAGCGTCCCGGTCGCGGGGTCGTGGCGCAGCGAACCCGGCAGGCCCGTCCGCGAGCCGTCGGGTGCGGGCTGCCAGGTCTCGACGATCGCGTCGGGCACGGGACCGCCCCGGCCGTCGAGCACCCGGCCGTGCACCGTGACCGTGCCGGGATGCCGGGCCGGGGCGACATCGCCGCCGCCGGGGAAGGGCAGGGCGTGACCGTGGAACGGGCCCACGGTCTGGGACGGGGTCGGGGCGCGGGACATCAGCGGTCGCCCCCGTCCTCGGTCCAGGTGGCGCACGGTCCGTCGAGGACGATGTCCCAGCGGTAGCCGAGGGACCGCTCGGGGACGGACCGTGCGGGGTCGTACGCCGCCACGAGCCGTTCGCGCGCGGCCCGGTCGGTGACCGAGCGGATCACCGGGTCGTGGGGGAGGAGCGGGTCGCCGGGGAAGTACATCTGGGTCACGAGCCGCTGGCCGAACGCCGTGCCGAACAGCGAGAAGTGGATGTGCGCGGGACGCCAGGCGTTGGTGTGGTTGCGCCACGGGTACGCCCCCGGCCTGACCGTCGTGAAGGCGTAGCCGCCGTCGTCGTCGGTCAGACAACGGCCGCACCCGGTGAAGTTCGGGTCGAGCGGGGCGGGGTGCCGGTCGAGCCGGTGCGCGTACCGGCCGGATGCGTTGGCCTGCCACACCTCCACGAGCTGGCCCCGCACCGGCCGGCCGGCCCGGTCCAGCACCCGCCCGGTGACGGTGATCCGCTCGCCGAGGGGTTCGCCGGTGTGCCCCGCCGTGAGGTCGCGGTCCGACGGGCCGACGTCCGTGACGCCGAAGGCCGGCCCGGACAGCTCGACGGCCTCCGGATCGCGCACGGGCACGAGCGGGCGCAGCGGGTGACGGAAGTGGCTGCTGCGGTACGGGGGGTAGTCGTGCGGCGGATGGTGGCGGCCCGGCACGGACGCGGCCCCGGCCCGGGCCATCTCGGAGTCGATCTCCTGCTGGCTCATTCCGTCCGGCAGCGGCGGTGCGGGCAGATCACGTGCGCTCATGTCACGCCTCCACGAGGTGCGGACAAATGCTCCGTGTACTGAGCGAATTCCGGTGGCCACGAAGCTAGCGGCGACCGGTCGGACGGGTCAAGACCCTCAGTACGCTGTGGGTCTTCGCGCTTCCGGCCGGCGGACCCGACGGCCGACGGAGCCGCGGGCCGGCGAGGACCGGGGCCGGCGGCGTACAGAGAGGACGGCGCCGTGCGGGCGGTCGATCTGAGCACCCATCCCGGCCACCTGGCCCGGCGTCTCCAGCAGGCCCACCACCTGCTGTGGAACACGACGGTCTCCGAGGAGATCACCTCGCCCCAGTTCGCCGTCCTCAACGCCCTGACCGCCGAACCCGGCCTCGACCAGCGGACGGTGGGGGAGCGGGTCGGCCTCGACCGGTCCACCGTCGCCGAGGTGGTCGCCCGGCTCGTACGCCGGGGGCTGCTGGACAAGATCCGCGCCCCGCAGGACGGGCGCCGCTCCCTGCTCCGCCTCACCGACGAGGGTGTCCGCACCCATACACGCCTCGCCAGGCGCACGGCGGGGATGAACCAGCTCTTCCTCGGGCCGCTCTCCGCGGACGAGCGGACGGTCCTCCTCGACCTGATGCGCAGGGTCGCGGAGTCCGCCGAGAACCTGCGGGTGCCCGACGGGTCCGGCCGGTGAGGGCGGGCGGCCTTCGCCGGGAAGGCCGCCCGAAAACGTTTTACAGGTGTAACACCTGTTAAGGTATGTGGGTGAGTGAGACAGCCCTGCGATCCCGGAAGCCCTCCGTCCACCGACTGCCGGTCACCGGCGTCCTGCGGCTCAACAGCCCCGCGGAGATCTGGTACAAACCCGCGCTGAGCGTGGTGGTCGCCTCGGCCGTCCCCGACCTGCTGCTGTACTCCCTGGGCCGCCTCGACCTGGTCATGTACACCATGGCGGGCTCGCTCTGCGCGCTCTACGGACACCACCTGCCGTACGCGCGCCGGGCGCACGCGGTGCTCCGTGTGGTCCTGGGGATGGCCGCGGGCCTCGCCGTCGCCCTGCTCACGGCCTCGCTCACCGACTCGGCCGCCGTACTGATCGCCGTCGGCGCCCTGCTCGCCGCCGTGCAGAAGGTCTTCTGCGACGCGACCCGCATCGGTCCGCCCGGCAACGTCATCTTCGCCTTCGTCACCTCGGCCGCGCTGTTCGCCCCGCAGGAGCCCGGGCAGGTGCCGGGCCACGTGGCGCTGATGCTCGCCGCGGGCGCCTTCGCCTGGCTGGTCACCGCGGGCCCCGCCCTCTGGCACAGGGAAGGGCCGGAACGCCTCGCCACCGCCCGCGCCCTGGACGCCGCCGCCGCGTACGCGGAGCATCCCGGCGCCCGGAGCCGGCACGCCGCGGCGGCGGCGGTGCAGGGTGCGTGGCAGTCACTGCTGGCCTCGGGCCGCCCCACTCCCGTGCGCCGGGGGCTCGAACGGCTCGTGGTCCATGCCGAGCGCGCCCTCGCCGTTCCCGCGGCCGACGGCCCCGTCCCCGGAGCCCGCCCCGACGCACTGCGCCGCTGGGCGCGGGAGACCCGCGCCCGAGGTCCCGTGCCCGGCCCTCCGCCCGCGCCGGGCACGGTCGAGCAGCTCTTCGGGATCGACGCCGAGCGGACCGGGCGGCGGATGCGCCACGGCCGGCGCGCGGCCCGGCGCCGGCTGCTGCGCGCCCTCGGCCCCGGCTCGCCGGTGCTGCCGGTCGCCGTCCGCACGCTGGTCGGCTGCGCCCTGGCCGGTTACGCGTCCGCGGCGCTCGGGGTCGGGCATCCGTACTGGGCGATCGTCACCGCGGCCTCCGTCCACCAGGCGAACCTCACCCTCTCCTGGAGCCGGGGCCTCCAGCGGACCGTCGGCAACCTGCTCGGCGTGCTGGTCTTCGCGGCCGTGCTCCCGCTGGCCCGGACCGGCGCGCCCGCCCTCGTGCTGTGCGTCCTCCTCTGCGGCTTCGCCGCCGAGGCCCTGATCACCCGCAACTACTGGCTCGGCTCCGTCGCCGTCACCCCGATGGCCCTGCTGATCCTGGAGTTCGGCGGAGTGCAGCCGGCCGCCCGGCTGATCGAGGACCGCGCCCTGGACACCCTCGTCGGTGTCGCGGTCGGCCTCGTCGCCGCGGTCGTCGTCACCAACCGGCGGGCGTCCGGACGGGTCGAGCGGGCGCTCGACGCGGCGGGGGAGGCCCGGGACCGCGCCGAGCGGACGGCCGCCGACCCCGCGGCCGGCGCCCCGGCGCTCGAAGCGGCGCGCCGGGCGCTGACCGCCGCCCTCGTCGAGCTGCGCGACGCCGGTGACGTCGCGTCGGGTGAATGGTGGCAGCGCGCGCTTCCCGAGGAGGAGTTGCTCGCCGCTGAGCAGGCAGGACACCGTACGCTCGCGGCGACAGCACAACGGCAGGGCCTGATCACCCTGCCCCCGGCGAACGGAGCGGTGTGACCGACGACATCGTGGCCTCGGTGGTACGGCAGTGGCAGGCCGTCAAGCCGGGACTCGACACCGGACCGATGGAGCTCATCGGCCGCATCAACCGCTGTGCGGCCCTCCTCCAACAGGCCGAGGACGCACCCCTGCGGGCCGCCGGGCTGACCCGCGCCGAATTCGACCTGCTCGGCGCGATGCGGCGCACCGACCGCGAGCTGACCCCCGGCGAACTCGCCCGCGAGACCTTCTCGTCCGGAGCCGCCGTCACGAAACGACTGCGCGCCCTCCAGGACTCCGGGCTGATCGCACGCCGCAGTGACGCCCGGGACCGCAGGGTGGCGCACGTCGGACTGACCGACACCGGACGAGGCCTGGTCGACCGGCTGCTGCCCGAACAGCTCGCCTACGAGCGCTCGGTGCTCTCCGGGCTCGACGAGGAGACCCGTACCGGCCTCAGCGGGCAGCTCGGTGAGCTGCTGGTGCAGCTGGAAGGCCGGCTCGGAGGCCGTCGCTGACGTCCGGGGGCCGCCGGACCCGCCCGGGTCCGCACCGACGGCTCCCCGGACGCCGGCCGAACGGACCCCCCCGGCCCCGTACCCCCGGCCCCCGTACCCCCGGCCCCCGTACCACCGGCCCCCGGATCCCCCCCACCGTCGGGTCCCTCCTGAGCGCTTGGTCTCTCCGGCCCGGCGGCCTCTCCGGCCCCGGCGGTCTCCCCCGAGGTGCGGGGTGTACCTCACGGAGCGTGAGGGCGTGCGGGAGCGGTGCGGCCCGTCCCGGAGGCCGTGCGCCGCCCCCGGATCCGGCGCCGCGCGCCCCGTGGACGCGGCACCCGAAGGTCAGCACATCCGTTCGTCGAGCAGGAGTCTGCTCCGATCTGTCCGATTCGATCACCCGTGCGTGTGTCCTGCTCTGCGGTCACGGGTGATTCGTACGACGCGCATGCACTCGCTCGCCCGTGCGCACGTTTTCTCGTTCTTCCTGGGAATCGGCGCCCTGACGCGCCGGTCGCCCCGGGCTTCATGTCCCGTAGAGAGGGACGCGGGGAGGCGCTTTCTCCCGATTCCCGATCGATGTCACTCCTCGCGCACGTTCGGCAGCGGTGAGTGCGAAAACTGGTGAGTGTATAACCGCGAGCGTCCTCGCGCAGGGGGTTGGGCGAATATGCCGAGGCACTGTTCTGATCTGGCTAGGCTCACGCACAGTGAAGTCGAGTTGATATGAATTCGAGCGCTTGTGCACAACTATCCGTGCATCTGCGTATACCACCCCAAATCAACCGCCAGAGGGTTTAGATGGTCCGTGTCGAATCACCGCCGACCAAAAGAGACATCCCCGTGGTCCGCGCCGCGCTCCTGCCCGTCGTGCTCATGGCGGGCGCCACCGCGGCCGCCGCGGTCCCGGTCACCGGAGCCGCGCGGGCGGCAGTCGTCTGGTGCGGCGCGGTCGCCACCGTCGTGGTCGCCACGCTCGCCGTCGTGATGAACCGCCGGCGCCGGGCGATGCGCGTCCAGCGCGCCGAGTACGAACGGCGGATCGCCGCCCTGGAACACCGGATCGCGTCGCACGACCGGGAGACCGAACGGCTCAGCAAGGAGCTCCTGCCCGCCGCCATCCGCCGGCTGCGCGCCAGCAACTCCCCCCAGGAGGTCATGCGCGACATCGTCGACGCCGACCCCTCCTACAGCGACCTCCCCAAGGCGCAGCGTGCCCTGGTGCTCCAGGTCCTCGACATCATCGACAACGAGGAGGCGATGCGCGACTCCGCGCAGCGCGCCTTCGTCAGCGTCGCCCGCCGGGTCCAGGCCATCGTCCACCGCCAGGCCAGTGAGCTGCGGGAGATGGAGGACCACCACGGGCGCAACCCCGACGTCTTCGACGACCTCCTCCGCATCGACCACGGCACCGCGCTGATCGGCCGCCTCGCCGACTCCATCGCCGTGCTCGGCGGCGCACGCCCCAGCAGGCAGTGGCCCAAGGCGGTACCGCTGTTCAGCGTGCTGCGCGGTGCCATGTCCCGGATCCTGGAGTACCAGCGCGTCGAGCTGCACTCGATCGCCAAGGTCGCCATCGTCGGCACCGCGGTCGAACCGCTCATCCACGCCTGCGCCGAACTCCTCGACAACGCGACCCGCTACTCGCCGCCGCAGACCCGGGTGCACGTCACCGCGGTCGAGGTCCAGACGGGCATCGCCATCGAGATCGAGGACGGCGGGGTCAGCCTCAGCGAGGAGGCCCGCACCCGGGCCGAGAACATGCTCGCCCAGGCGCAGGCCGGCATCAACATGAACGACCTCGGGGAGTCCCCCCGCCTCGGCATGGCCGTGGTCGGACGGCTCGCCCGCATGTACCAACTCCAGGTCTCCCTGCGGCAGTCCGCCTACGGAGGGGTCCGCGCCGTCCTCATCGTGCCGCGCGACATGATCACCACCGGCCCCGCCCCCGGCATCGCCCACGGCATCGGCGCCACCTCGCGGCCGCAGAGCTCGCTCGACATGTCGCAGATGCAGCACGTGGTCCCGCCGCGCGGCAAGCACAAGGCGCGCCCCGCCACGACCGGCCCCGTGCCGTCCCTCTCGCCGCCCCTCCCGGCACCGGCCCCGGCGGGCTCCGCCGCGGTGCCCGCGCCCGCCGCGGCGGCCATGGGGGACGACGAGATCGTCGTGACCGAGTGGACCGACGGCGGACTCCCGCAGCGCCGCAGCAGGGGGCGCGCCCCCCTCGGATCGCACAACCTGCCG
Organism: Streptomyces sp. NPDC006296; assembly: GCF_040613235.1. NCBI lineage: Bacteria > Bacillati > Actinomycetota > Actinomycetes > Kitasatosporales > Streptomycetaceae > Streptomyces > Streptomyces sp. NPDC006296. The sequence goes on from NZ_JBEXRT010000002.1 coordinate 106,399, forward strand.
CCGCAGCAGACCGCGCCCGCCGCCGAGCCGGCCGCGCGCAACGGACACGGACACGGGGGCGGAGGCGGCGGCACGGCGCCGCCCGGCCTCTGGCTGGAGGCCTTCACCCAGGCCGTCAACGGCGTGCCCAGGGACCCGGGTGGCGACACAGACTCTGACGACGCGTGGGACAAGGGAGACCAGAAGTGATCCAGCAGCGGGCCAACATGGACTGGATGCTCAAGGAACTGGCCGACGACGTACCGAGCATCCACCAGATCGTGGTGCTCTCCGCCGACGGTCTCCGCATCGCCCGGCACGGCGGCGACCCGGACGTCGCCGACCGCCTCGCCGCGGCCTGCGCCGGACTCCAGAGCCTGGCCGCCGCCGTCGCCACCGAGATCCCCTACAGCGACGGGCTGATGAAGCTCGTCGTCATCGAGGTCACCGGAGGGTTCTTCTACCTGATGGCCGCGGGCGCCGGAGCCTATCTCGCGGTCCTGGCCGGCGAGACGGTCGACGCCGGACTGGTGGGGGCCCGCATGCGCGACATGGTCGTCCGTATCGGCGCCCACCTGACGAGTCCTCCGCGCCACGACGGGCAGGCCGGATGAGTCCTCCCCGACGCGAACGCCGTAAGGCCGACCCCGCGGTGAGCGACCCGGAACGGCTGTACGTGATCACCGGTGCCCCCGACGGCGAGAGGGCGGCACTCGACCTCGTGACGATGGTGGTGGCGCAGGCGGAACCGGCGCCGACGGTCCAGCCCGAACAGGCCGCGATCCTGCGGCTCTGCAAGGCGCCGCTGTCCGTCGCCGAGATCTCGGCCTACCTGAGCCTCCCCTTCAGCGTGGTCACCTCGCTCCTGACCGAACTCCTGGCGACCGAACTGATCGAGTCGCGCGCGCCCATCGTCCGCGCCGCGCTCCCGGACCGGTCCCTCCTCGAAGCGGTGATGCATGGACTCCAGAAGCTCTGACACGATCTCGGGCCCCCGCAGCGAGGACGTCCTCCCCGACACGGCCACGGCCGCGGTGAAGGTCGTCGTCGTCGGCGGGTTCGGGGTCGGCAAGACGACCATGGTCGGCTCGGTCAGCGAGATCCGGCCCCTGACGACCGAAGAGACCATGACCCAGGCCGGTGTCGGCGTGGACGACAACGTGGGGGTGGAGACCAAGACGGCCACCACCGTCGCCATGGACTTCGGCCGGATCAGCCTCAGCGACGAACTGATCCTCTACCTGTTCGGCACCCCCGGCCAGGAACGCTTCTGGTTCCTCTGGAACGGCCTCTTCGAAGGAGCGCTCGGAGCCGTCGTCCTCATCGACACCCGGCGGCTCCAGGTCAGCTTCGACGTCATCGGCCGGCTGGAGGAGCGCGGCGTGCCGTTCGTCGTGGCCGTCAACACCTTCCCCGGCGCGCCGCGCCACCCCGTCGAGGCCCTGCGCAGCGCCCTGGACCTGCCGGACGAGGTCCCGATGATCGACTGCGACGCACGGCTGCGCGCCTCCAGCCGCGACGTCCTGATGACCCTGATGCAGTACCTGCACAGCCTCGCCGTGCCGCTCTCCTGACGACGGCACCGCACCTCTCCCCGTTTCCGGACGGGCCCGTCCCCGCGCGCCCGGTCCCGGAACGTCCTCATCCTGGAGCCACTGTGACAACCCCCTTCCAGTACGAACCCGGAACGTCCGCGGGCCCGGTCCCGCCCCCGCAGTGCCCCGCGCACTCCCTGGGCATCGGCCCCGGCGGACTGCGCCGGCTGTACGGCCCCGAGGCCGAGGCGGACCCCGCGGGTCTGTACGAGAAGCTGCGTGCCGAACACGGCACGGTGGCACCCGTCCTGCTGCACGAGGACGTCCCCGCCTGGCTGGTGCTCGGCCACAGCGAGAACCTCCACATGACGCGCACACCCTCACAGTTCTCCCGCGACTCGCGGCGCTGGCGCGGCCTCCAGGACGGCAGCGTGGCCCCCGACCACCCGCTCGCCCCGCTCTTCACCTGGCAGCCCGTCTGCTCCTTCGCCGAGGGCGCCGAACACGAACGGCTGCGCGGCGCGGTCACCGACAGCATGGCCCGCATCGACACCCGGGGCGTGCGCCGCCACATCAACCGGTACTCCAACCGGCTCGTCAACGACTTCTGCGGGAAGGGCGGCGCCGAACTGGTCGCCGACTTCGCCGAGCGGCTCCCGATGATGGTGATGTGCGCGATCATCGGCATGCCGGAGGAGTACGGCGACCGGCTGGTCCAGGCCGCCCGCGACATGACCCGGGGCTCGGAGACCGCGGTCGCCAGCAACGCCTACGTGATCGGTGCGCTGGACCGGCTGGTCCAGCGCCGCCGGGCCGCGCCCGCGGAGGACTTCGCGACCTGGCTGGTCGAGCACCCCGCGGGCCTCACCGACAAGGAGGTCAGCGAACACCTGCGGGTGGTCCTGATCGTCGCCTACGAGACGACCACCAACCTCATCGCCAACGTGCTGCGCATGGTGCTCACCGACCCCCGGTTCCGGGCCAGGCTGAGCGGGGGGCACATGACCGTGCCCGAGGCGGTCGAGCAGACCCTGTGGGACGAACCGCCGTTCACCGCGGTCCTCGGACGCTGGGCGGTGGGCGACACCGAGCTCGGCGGGCAGCAGATCAAGGCGGGCGACGCGCTGATCGTCGGTATCGCGCCCGCCAACACCGATCCCGCCGTGCGGCCCGACCTCTCCGTCAGCATGGACGGCAACCGTGCCCACCTGGCCTTCAGCAGCGGCCCGCACGAGTGCCCCGGCCAGGACATCGGCCGCGCCATCGCCGACGTCGGCGTCGACGCCCTGCTGATGCGCCTGCCCGACCTGGAACTCGGCGTCGACGAGGCCGAACTGAGCCGCGCGGGGAACTTCATGTCACGGCACCTCGTGGACCTCCCGGCCACGTTCGCCCCCGCACCGCAGCAGGAGATCGACGAGGAACCGCTGCCCGCGGTGGCCCGGCCCCGTACGCACGCCGACTGGGTCGTCAGCTCGCCCCACGCGCCCGGTGCGGCCTCGGCGGGCCCCCTCCCGGCCGGGGCGCCCGCCGCCCCCGCCGCCACCGGCGCCCCGGAGGGCGCCGTCGTCCCGGCGCAGCGGAGCGGGCCGACCAAGGTGTGGCACGCCGTCGTCCGGTGGTGGAACGGCAACTGACGGCCGGTGCCGTGCCGGGTGCCCCGGGTCCGGGGCACCCGGCGTCCCGCCCCGTACCATCGAGCAGCGTGAAGCTGACAATTCTTGGTGGCGGCGGATTCCGGGTCCCTCTGGTGTACGGGGCGCTGCTCGGTGATCACGCCGAGGGGCGCGTCACACGGGTGACCCTGTACGACACGGACGGGGACCGGCTGGCCGCCGTCGCGCGGGTCCTGGCCGAACAGGCGGCCGGCGTCGACGACGCACCCGCCGTCCTCGCCACCGGAGACCTCGACGAGGCGCTGCGCGGGGCGGACTTCGTCTTCTCCGCGATCCGGGTCGGCGGCCTCGCGGGACGGGCCGCCGACGAGCGCGTCGCCCTCGACGAGGGCGTCCTGGGCCAGGAGACCGTCGGGGCCGGCGGCATCGCCTACGGGCTGCGCACGGTGCCCGTCGTGACCGACCTCGCGCGGCGCATCGCCCGGCTCGCCCCGGACGCCTGGGTCATCAACTTCACGAACCCCGCGGGCCTGGTCACCGAGGCGATGGCCCGGCACCTCGGTGACCGGGTCATCGGCATCTGCGACTCACCCGTGGGGCTCGGCCGGCGCATCGCCCGCGTCCTGGGCGCCGATCCCGACCGGGCGTGGATCGACTACGTCGGGCTCAACCACCTGGGCTGGGTGCGCGGGCTCCACGTCGACGGGCGCGACGAACTCCCGCGCCTGCTCGCCGACCCCGCCCTGCTCGGCTCGTTCGAGGAGGGCCGGCTGTTCGGCCCGGAGTGGGTGCGCTCGCTCGGCGCCGTGCCCAACGAGTACCTGCACTACTACTACTTCAACCGGGAGGCGGTCCGCGCCTACCAGGACGCCGACCGGACCCGCGGCGCCTTCCTCCGCGACCAGCAGGAGGGCTTCTACGCCCGGATGAAGGACCCCGCCGCCCCTCCGCTGGCCACCTGGGACCGTACGCGGGCCGAGCGCGAGGCGACGTACATGTCGGAGAACCGGGACGTGGCCGGAGCCGGGGAGCGCGAGGAGAGCGACCTGGAGTCCGGGGGCTACGAACAGGTCGCCCTGGCGCTCATGCGGGCCGTCGCCCGCGACGAACGCACCTCGCTGATCCTGGACGTGCGCAATCGGGGGACCCTCGCGGTGCTCGACGAGGACGCCGTGATCGAGGTGCCGTGCCTGGTCGACGCCAACGGGGCGCACCCGGTCGCCGTCGAGCCGCTCCCGTACCACGCGGTCGGGCTGGTCACCGCGGTCAAGGCGGTGGAGCGGGCGGTGCTCGAAGCGGCCGAGAGCGGCTCGCGGGAGGCGGCCGTGCGGGCCTTCGCGCTGCACCCGCTGGTCGACTCCGTCAGCGTCGCCCGCAGGCTCGTCGACGGGTACACCGCGGTGCACCCCGGGCTCGCCTACCTCGGCCGGCCGTGAACGGCGGGCCCGCGGTCAGGGAGCGGGTACCGCCCGCGGCCGGCCGGAAGGACCCCAGGACGGGGCGACACCGGTGACCTGGCACACCATGAGGTAGAGCGGGATGGGCGGCGTGTAGGGCGTGCAGCTCTCCGGGGTGTGGATCAGCCGGGGCCGGCCGGCCGGCACGTAGGCCCCGGCGGCGTACGAGGCCTGCTCCGGCCAGTCCAGATCCAGGTCCGAACCCGACGGGACGATCCACCACCACCGGTCGGCGTCGGCGAACACGCACCCGGCGCGCGGCAGGTGCGACATCAGCCGGAAGCCGTACTGCGCGGGGACGCCCACCGCGTCGTAGCCCAGCGTCGCCGACAGTGCGGGCGGCAGCGGAAGCCGGACCCGTTCCGCCGCACCGTCCTGCTCCTCGGGGCGGGCGCGCCGCTTCCCGAACAGCCGGGACAGCGCGCCCTTCAGCACGTCCGCTCCGGACCGCACGACAGCTCCGCCCACACGATGCGCCCGGAGCGGTTGCCCGCGCCGTGGGAACCCCAGGCCGCGCTCAGGGACTCGACGAGCAGCAGCCCGCGCCCGTGCTCGCCCTCGGCGGCGAGGGACAGCCGGGGACCGCCCGGCCGGCCGCCCTGGTCCTGCACGGAGATGCGCAGCCGGCCGGCGGTCCGCCGGAGCTCGCAGACCACCCGGGCGCTCGTGGTGTGCACCACCGCGTTGGTGATCAGCTCGGAGACGATCAGCACCGCCGCGTCGTGAGTGTCCCCGGCCAGCCGCCACCGGTTCAGCCAGGTGCTGGTGAAGCGCCGGGCACCGGCCACCGACTCACGGTGCGCGGGCAGGGCGAAGCAGTGACGGAGCGCCTCCGTCCCGGGGCTGAGGTCCATGAGCCGGGGGATGAGCGCACTGCCAGGTGCCACGACCGATTCCTCACAGTGGGGGGCTGTGTCACGCCGCGCACCGTCCCGGGAGGGGACGTGAACGAAGCGAACTTGGTTCGGTCACCAACTCTCCCCCTGACATGAACACTTGGCAAGGGGCACTCTGAAATATTCAGAGTGCCAGTGTCCCTGGGGACACGCGCATGGCACACTTCTCGCACACAGCGCATCGGGAGGTCTGAAGTGAGCGAACCGCGGTCCGCCCCGACCGTGGGTCAGGTCGTTCTGGGCAAGCGCCTGCAGGATCTGCGGGAGCGCGTCGGTCTGAGCCGCGACCAGGCGGCGAAGGTGCTCCGTGTGGCCCCGGGGACCATACGCAGGATGGAGACCGCCGAGGTCGGGCTCAAGATCCCGTACGTCCAGCTCCTGCTCAAGGCCTACGGGATCGGCGACGCGGAGACGGACGCCTTCGTCGAGCTCGCCGAGGAGGCCAACAAGCCCGGCTGGTGGCAGCGCTTCCACGACGTACTGCCCGACTGGTTCAGCATGTACGTCAGCCTGGAGGGTGCCGCGAGCCTGCTGCGCACCTACGAACCGCACTTCGTCCCCGGCCTGCTGCAGACCGAGGACTACGCCCGCTCCGTCCTGCGCACCGGCGCCGTCGGGCAGACCAGACCCGCCGACATCGAGCGCCATGTGGCCCTGCGCATGGAGCGGCAGTCCCTGCTCACCCGGCCGGACGCGCCCAAGCTGTGGGTGGTGATGGACGAGACCGTGCTGCGCCGTCCGGTCGGCAGCCCCGACGCGATGCGGGCACAGATCGACCGCCTCCTGGAGGCGACCGACCTGCCCCACGTGACCCTCCAGATAGCGGAGTTCGCGACGGGCCACCACCCGGGCACCTACGGCCCGTTCGTCCTCTTCCGCTTCGCCGTCCCGGAGCTCCCGGACATGGTCTACAGCGAGTACCTGACCGGCGCCGTCTACTTCGACGCGCGCCCCGAGGTGGCCTCCTACCTCGAGGTCATGGACCGCATGGCGGCTCAGGCCGCGACTGCACCACGCACGAAGGAAATCCTCAGGGACTTCCGCAAGGAGTTGTGATGAACCACATATACAACGGCATGCCGGCCGCCGACCTCGGCACCGAAGGCTGGTACAAGCCGTGGAGCGGGGGGAACGGGGGCAACTGCGTGGAGGCCATGAAGCTGGCCGACGGCCGGGTGGCGGTCCGCCAGTCCGCGGACCCGGACGGCCCCGCACTCATCTACTCCAACGGCGAGATCGCCGCCTTCATCCTGGGCGCCAAGTCGGGACAGGCGGACTTCCTGCTCACCTGAGCCACCGCCCCGCGCTCCCCGGCCGCGTCCCGCCGGGCCCCGGCCGGCGGAGCGCGGCCCGCCCCGGGCGGAATCCCGGTCCCCGGCCGGGCGGGACCCGGCCCACCGGACACCGGTCCGACCGGCGACAATGGGCGCATGTCACGACGCGCCTCCCGCCCGACCGGACCCACCGCAGCCTCCGCCGGGGCGGCCCCCGGACGGGCCACCGCCCCCGGGGCACCGTGCCCGTGCGGCCTGCCCGCCCGCTACGCCGACTGCTGCGGCAGGTACCACGCGGGGGCTGCGGCCGCCCCCACCTGCGAGGCTCTGATGCGCTCGCGGTACACCGCCTTCGTGGTCCAGGACGCCGCCCATCTGCTGCGCACCTGGCACCCCGACACCCGGCCGCCGGCCGTCGACTTCGACCCGGCCATGCACTGGACCGGCCTGGAGATCCTCGGGACGACCGAGGGCAGTGCCTTCCACACCACCGGCACGGTCACCTTCCGGGCCCGCTACACCGACGACGGGCGCCCCGACGCGCTCCACGAGAAGAGCCGCTTCGTCCGCCACGAGGGCGCCTGGGTCTACGCCTCGGCGGTCTTCATCGACTGAGACTCCGCCGGCGGGCCGGGCTGACCGCCCCGGAGCGGCGCCCGGGCGGGACGGGACCGCACCGCCGTCCGGCGGGCAGGGGCCCGGGCCTTCTGACGGGCGGGACCGGACGGACGGCGGGCCGGTCGGCGCTGACCGGCCCCGTCAGACCGGGGCGGAGTGCCGCTCGGCCGCCGGGGCCAGCTGCTGTTCCAGGTCCTCCGCGAGCAGCCGCTTGGCGATCACGTCGACCGCCGCCCGCAGCTGCCGGTCGTCCGGACGGGCCCCGTCCTCGGCCAGCCGGTCGTTGAGCCAGTGGGCCCAGGCCGCCGAGATCGTCGCCGCCTCGCGGCTGCCGGCCCGGGTGTGGGTGAAGATCCGGCCGTCCCCGGTGAGATAGCCCTCCTCCACCATCCGGTCGAAGACGGGCACCAGGACCTCCGGGGGGACGCGGTGCCGTGCCGCGATCAGCCGGAGTCCGGCGTGGCCGACCATCCGCGTGAAGAGGTCGACCTGCATCACGGCCCAGGCGCCCGCCGTGTCGAGGCGGGTGTCGGACTCCGCGACGATCCGCCGGGCCGTGTCGGGGCCCGCCCGGTGCAGGATCCTCGCGACGGCGGACTCGAGGACGTTCGCCGGGTCCCCGGTGCCCGGCCGGGCGAAGCCCTCACCCATGTCGGTGGAGCCCGCCCGGGCGCTGTCGCGCAGCTCGACCTGCTTCAGCAGGAGCGAGACGGCGAACCCCAGCAGGGCCACCGGCACCGTCCACAGGAAGACCGTGTGGAGGGTGTCCGCGTAGGCCTGGGCGAGCGGCGCGGTCTGTTCGGGAGGCAGGGCGTGCACGGCCTGCGGGCTCTCCGCGACCCGCGCCAGCGACGCCGGATCGCCGCCCGCCCGCACCGCCTGCTCGACGCCCTGGGTGAGGTTCGGCCGGAGCGCGTTGGCGTAGATCGTGCCGAACACCGCGGTGCCGAACGAGCTGCCGAGCGTACGGAAGAACGTCACGCCGGAGGTCGCGGTACCGAGGTCCGCGTAGTCGACCGTGTTCTGCACGGCGATCGTGAGCACCTGCATCGACAGGCCGATGCCGATGCCGAGCACCAGCATGGAGAGGGACTCCCGCCAGATCCCGCTGCCCGGTCCCATCCGGGACAGCAGATAGAGGCCGGCCGCCATCACGAGCGAACCGACCACCGGGAAGAGGCGGTAGTGGCCGGTCTTGCTGACCACGTTGCCGCTGAAGACGGAGGCGGCCAGCAGACCCACGACCAGTGGCAGGGTGCGCACCCCGGAGAGCGTGGCGGAGTCCCCGTCCACGTACTGGAGATACGTCGGCAGGTAGATCATCGCGCCGAGCATGGCGAAGCCCACGATGAAGCTCAGGACGGAGCACACCGCGAACACCGGGTTGCGGAACAGCCGCATCGGCAGCATCGGTTCCTTCGCCCGCGTCTCCACGAGGCAGAAGAGCGCCAGGGCGATCAGGCCCCCGGCGAACAGGCCGATGACGACCGGGGAGCCCCAGGCGTACTCGTTGCCGCCCCAGCTGGTGGCGAGGATCAGCGCACTCGCGCCGGCGGCGACCAGACCGATGCCCAGGTAGTCGATGACCGGGCGGCCCGCCGCCCGCACCGAGGGGATGGTGCGCGCGGCGGCGACCACCACCACGATCGCGATCGGGACGTTGACGTAGAACGCCCAGCGCCAGGTCAGATGGTCGGTGAACAGCCCGCCCAGCAGCGGACCGACGACCGTGGCCACACCGAACACCGCGCCGATGGCCCCCTGGTACTTGCCCCGGTCGCGCAGCGGGATGACGTCGGCGATCAACGCCATGGAGGTCACCATGAGCCCGCCCGCGCCGATGCCCTGGACGCCCCGCCAGACGATCAGCAGCAGCATGTCCGACGCGAGACCGCACAGGAACGACCCGGTGATGAAGACGACGGCCGAGACCTGGAAGATCAGCTTGCGGCCGAAGAGGTCACCGAACTTGCCGACCAGCACGGTCGCCACGGTCTCGGCCAGCAGATAGGCCGTCACCACCCAGGACATGTGCTCCGCGCCGCCCAGATCGGAGACGATCGTGGGGAGCGCCGTCCCCACGATCGTCTGGTCCAGCGCGGCGAGCAGGATACCCAGCACGATCGTGGCGAAGACGATGTTCCGGCGCCCGGGGTCCAGGACGGGCGGCGCTGCGGCACGCTGCGCGGCGGGTGGGGTCTCGCTGGCCGTGGTCACCCCCGCACCCTCACACCCGGCCCCGCGTCACGCATGCGGGGGCGGGCCGGACGGGTGGTCAGACCCGCAGGTCCCGCACACAGGCCGTCATCCGCTCCACGAACGCCTCGCGGACCTCCTCGGCGACACGGTCCAGGGAGAGGTACGGGTTGAGGTCCTCCAGCTCGACGAGCAGCAGGCCGCCCTCCCGGGTCCGGCAGGCGTCGACCCGCTGGATGCCGTGGGTGAGGGTGTTCCACTCGACGAAGCGGCGCGCGAAGGCCAGGTCGTCGGCGTTCGCCGCGTACGGTTCGAGCACCCAGCGCCGCTCCGGGTCCGGGGCGTGCAGGGCGTACTGGAAGTCGTGGTCGACGAAGTAGAAGGACACCTCGTGGCGGAAGTCGATCCGGGGCTGGACCAGCAGGGTGCCGTCGGACCCCTCGGGCAGCTCCGGCCGTTCCGTGAACCGCAGCCCCACCGAGTCCGCCCCGCGCTTGGGCTTGGTCACGTACCCCTCGGACGCGGGGAGCAGCCCGAGATCGGCCGCGCGGTCCACGGTCGGGATCACCGGGAAGCCGGCCCGGCTCAGATCGACCAGGTACTGCTTGCCCGCCATGTCCCCGCGCCCGTCCAGCGTGTTGCAGACCCGCGCCCCGGTGGCCCGGGCCCGGGCCACGAAGGCGTCGTACGCCTCCCGGTGGTGCAGGACCGGGCCGCTGTTGCGGACCACGACCGTGTCGAAGCCGTCCAGCAGCGCCGCCGCGTCCCGTGGGTGGCAGAGCGCGACGTCGAACGTCTCGCGCAGCCGGGAGGACAGGAAGATGTCCTCGTCGCAGTAGCGCCGCCCGCGCGCCTCGTAGGCGAGATCGGTGACGTACAGGACCGAGGGGCGTGCGTCGTGCGGGGCCATCAGGAGTGCTCCCAGGGGTCGGGTACCGGGCCGGCCGTCCCCGGCCGTGCGGTGCCGGGTCCCTCCCCGCCGTGCTTCCCGTGGTCCTCCCCGCGGGCGGCACAGCTGTTCCGGGTCCCGTCACCGCCCGGCATTCTCCCGCCCGGCCCCGACGCCGGATCCCGCGGGGTCCACCGGGCGGTGCGGCGGCGTCAGCGGATGTGGCGCCCCGAGATGGCCCGGGAGATGACCAGGCGCTGGATCTCGCTGGTGCCCTCGAAGATCGTGTAGATCTTTGCGTCCCGGTACATCCGCTCCACCGGGTGCTCCCTGCTGTAGCCCGCGCCGCCGAGGATCTGGACGGCCTTCTCCGTCGCCGCGACGGCCAGTTCGCCCGCGCGGAGCTTCGCCATGGAGCCCTGGCCCGCGTCGAAGGTCCGGTCGTTGCGGGCCATCCAGGCGGCCTGCCAGATCAGCAGGCGGACGGCCTCGATCTCCGTGCGGAGGTCGGCGAGGGCGAACGCGATCGACTGGTTCTCGATGATCGGTCGGCCGAACGCCTCGCGCTCCCCGGCGTACTCCAGCGCGTACTCGTAGGCGGCCCGTGCGATGCCCAGCGCCTGCGCGCCCACCGTGGGACGGCTGACCTCGAAGGTCGCCATGGCCGCCTGCCCCTTCGCGGTGCCGCCCTCCCGCGCCCGCGCCAGCCGGGCGTCCAGCTTCTCCTTCCCGCCCAGCAGGCAGTGGCCCGGGACGCGTACACCGTCCAGGAAGACGTCGGCGGTGTGCGAGGCGCGCAGGCCCAGCTTCTTGACGGTGCGGCCCGCCTCCAGCCCCTCGGTCCCGGGCGGCACGATGAACGCGGCCTGCCCGCGGGCGCCGAGCGCGGGGTCGACCGAGGCCACCACCACATGGACCTCCGCGATCCCGCCGTTGGTGATCCACGCCTTCTGGCCGGAGAGGACCCACTCGTCCCGGGCCTCGTCGTACCGCGCCCGCGTGGCCATCGCCGAGACGTCGGAACCGGCCTGCGGCTCGGAGACGCAGAAGGCGGCGACCTTCGGATCGTCCTCGTCGCCGTAGCACTGCGGGACCCACTCGGCGAGCTGGTCGGGGGTGCCGGAGGCGAAGATCCCGGCCACCGCGAGGGAGGTGCCGAACAGGGCCATGCCGATCCCGGCGTCCCCCCAGAACAGCTCCTCGTTGGCGATCTGGAGGGACAGCCCGGTCGGGTCCCCGAACATGTCGGCCAGCGACTCGAATCCGTACAGACCGATCTTCGCGGCCTCCTGGATGACCGGCCACGGGGTCTCCTCCCGGGCGTCCCACTCGGCCGCCGCCGGGCGGACCACCTGGGCGGCGAAGCCGTGCACCCAGTTCCGCAGGTCCTGCTGTTCCTCGGTCAGGGCGAGGGAGAAGAAGCTCACGGGCCTCAGGCCTTCGGGATGTCGAAGTAGCGGGTGAGGCCCGAGGCCAGGGCGACGTCCCCGGCCACCTTCAGCTTGCGCATCATGAACATCGTGACGGGATTGGCGTTGCCGGAGACCAGCCTGAGGAACTCGGCGTCGGCCATCACGAGCGTCGTACGCGGCTCCGCGTCGGAGCGGCCCGCGCTCACCGTGCAGGCCCCGTCGGCTATGGAGGTCTCGTAGACCTCCTCGCTCTCCCCGGTGATCTTCCAGCGGATCAGGGCCTCCAGCCCGCCGGCCGCCTCCGGGCGGAACTGCTGCCGCATCCGCCCGAACACCTCGCTCAGCACCCGGGTGCGCAGGTCACCGCGCATGACCTCGCCGAGCTGTCCGGCGGACAGCCCCTTCACGATGCGCGCGAAGTCCTCCGGCGAGACCGCGGCGAGATCGAGCCCGGCCAGTTCGTCGGTGAGGTCGCCGCTGCTGTTGTCGGCCACGCCAAATCCTTACTCCAGAGTAAACTTACTTCTGGGTAAGGTAAGCCGGTCGCCGCCGCGGCGCAAGGAGTGTCACCAGGCGTCGTTCGGGCGCACCGCGAGATGGGGGTGGCGGGCGGACAGCACCTTGTTGGCCCATGCCAGCTCGGACAGGGCCTGCTCCCGGTCGGCCCGGTCCTCGATGCCGAGCCTCGGACCCCGGAACCTGCGCACCTCGCGGGCGGCGCAGTCGGCTTCGAACTCGGCCTGCAGGATGTGCTGCGGTGTGCAGGAGCCGATCAGCGCCGCGACCCGGTCGGGGATCGGCACGGGGACGAGGAGGTGCGAGGCGGTCATGGGGTGTTCCCTCTCGGTTGGCCGGCCAGGAGGCGGTGTCGCGCGAGGGCCGGCGGGCCCCCGCTCCTCCTCATGTAACGGGACGCAGTTCCTGGTTTCTCGTTGAGAACGTCTCCGTGTCGCAACCGTCGGGGACTGACCGTCTATTTCGCGTTACCTGGCGGTAAGTTGATTCTGTGGGCGGGATGTGATGAGCCCTCAGTTGAGGGAATGGCCGCTGCGGGCCCGTAACTGCATGGCGCGCAGCACGGCTTCGGTGGAGAAGCGGCTCTCGGGGTCGGTCAACTGCTCGCCGAAGATGGCCTCCAGGCTGCGCATCCGGTAGCGGACGGTCTGGGGGTGCACATCCAGCAGTTCGCCCATCTGCGCGGCGGTGCCCCGGGTGTCGAGCCAGATCCGCAGGGTCTCGATCAGCCGCTCCCGGCGTGTGCTGCTGATACCGGAGACGGGTGCGAGCTCACGGGTGGCGAGCTGATCGAGCAGGGCGGTGTCGGAGAGCAGCCACAGGGTGATGAGGTGGTCCTCGCAGCGGAGGAAGGGCGCGTTCTCGATCACCCCGGTGTCGGCCAGTTCGAGGACGCGGCGGGCCCAGCGGATGGAGTCCGAGGCGCGGGCGGTCGGCACGGTCAGTCCGATGGCCGCGCCGCCCCCGGGGACCGTCCGGTCGAGCATCTCCCTGCGTGCCTCGTCCACCGGCCCGGGGACCAGCAGGTGCGGCTGCGGGTCGCCGGGGTCGATCAGCACGTCGTGGTCCGCGCTGATCCGATCGAGGCCGGCCGGTGCGCGCACGGCGACGAGGGTGACCTGCTCGGGCAGCGTCCACCCGGTCTGCTCGCAGAGTTCGGCGATGGCGCTGCGCGGGACCGGGCGGCCGGCCAGGACCAGGTGGAGCAACTGCCGGCGCATGGTCTCGCTCTGCTCGCCGGACCGGGACTGCACCTCCAGGAAGCCCTCGCGCGAGAGGGCTTCGAGCTCGTCCACGTAGGCGAAGAGCGCGTCGGCGAAGCTCAGCATCAGGGACGGCGAGAAGTTGTACCGCCGGCCGACCTTCTTCGCCCGGCGCAGGGCGACCCGGGCGCCCAGCCGGTAGGCGCCCTGGAGCGTCTCCATCGTCCGGCCCTCATAGGCCTCGAAGCGCCCGAACCGCCGGCAGATGTCGTCGCGCAGGGGAGTGGCGGATGCGGGCTCCGCGACCAGGTCGACGAACGCCGCCAGGCTCTGCTCCACGCCCACCTGGATCGCCTGGCCGTCGGGTCCGCCGAGCAGACGCGCGTACTCCGGATACGCCCGGGTGACCTCGACGCCTATCTCCTTGATCAGGGAAGGAAGTTCGGGTCGCATGATCGCGGCGAACTCCTGGGGGAGGGGCCCCAGCGGATCGCCGGTGTCCAGCGGCTGGATGAGTCTCGGCATGACCGTCCCCTCGCTCAACGGTGCCCGGTGCGGGTGGGGCGATCGGAGAAAGCGCTCCCACGGACCGACAGGTGTATACCAACATCGGCGCCGAAGATAGACCAAGTCGGGCAGGGTGCACACCGCTTGGGCGAGATCGAGGCGCAGGAGGCACACATCGTGGGTGCGTCATGGGGTTCCGGTGCAGGTGGCACGGTAACTGCTCACTTCCGGACAATGTTTTCGGCCGTCTCGGCGCACTCCGGCGCATAAACGCTGCCGAGCGGCGCCGGCTCGCGCGTTTTTCCCCGGGTCCGCCCGCCGCGGTGCGAGGCGCTCCGGGCCCGCGGCCGGAGACTCCGGCGGGAGACGCGTTCCGGGAGGACTCCCGAGGCCCCTTCGAAGGCCCTCGTCGAAATGCCGTCGAGCCCCTCCCGGGGGCGTGAAGATCCAGGTGGGACCCCGGTCGAGCCTCGAATTCTGCGCACCAAGTGACAAGTGCGGCAGGGGAATTAGTGACGTGCGGACGAGTAATCGAACTCGCGTCACCAATCTTGACCGCCGCCATTGTGCTCAAAGTTTCCCGCAAGTAACGTCACGCCCTGTCACAGAACGTGTGTGGCTGAAAGAGCAGCACGGCCCCCACGCAACACGATTCTTCGCGGCACTCCCTGCGTCTTTGCAGGAATGCGAGTGCCTTCCCCGCATCAGTGCATCCGCACTGCCGAATCGGAGGAACTCACTGTGCGCAACTCTCTCAGGAAGATCGCCCTGGCGGCCGGTGCCGCCGCGGCCGCTGTCACCTTCGGGGCCACCACCGCCTCCGCAGGGGTCGCCGCCCCGACGTGGACGGTCGGCCCCAGCTCCCCGGAGACGTTCTCGGCGAGCTCCGGCACCGTCACCCTGGTCCTCAACGGCGTTCCGATGACGTGTACGTCCTCGGCGGCGTCGGGCAACCTGGCCACCGCCTCCGGCACGACCAACGTGCAGGTCGGCACCATCGCTCCACTGACCTGGAGCGGCTGCACCAGCCCGTTCGGCCCGGTGACCCCGACCGCCGACACCTCCACCTCGTGGAAGCTGAACGCGAACACCTACAGCTCCGGCGTCACCAGCGGGTACATCTCCGGGGTCAAGGCCACCCTGAAGGTCCTCACCTGCACCTTCACCGTGACGGGGAACGTCGCCGCCACCTACACCAACTCCACCGGGGTGCTCGCGGTCAGCAACAACGCCACCTACAAGCTGACCGTCGCCACCGTCACCTCGGGCTGCGCGGGCATCGCCGCGGTGGGCAACAACCCGACCTACACCGCCAACTACAACGCGGTCACCCCGAGCGGCGGCAGCACCAAGCCGACCATCGTCTACACCCCCTGATCCGGCCGCACGCCGGCAGGGGGTGACGCGGGACCGTACGGCGGCGCCGCCGTACGGTCCCGCGTCCCGGGGCGGCGCCGGGCGTCCCCCGGGGACGGGTCCGCGCCGGGCCGCCCGCCGGGCGCGTTCCCCGGTCCGTCGCAGCCCGGTCCCCGCGCACAGGGGCCCGGCGCTCCAGGCACGTCCGTCCGAAGGGGACCACCGACCGGGAGGTCAGTCGTATGACAGGAGTGCGCAGGCGCACGGTGCGCGGGGCCGCGGCGGCCGCCGCCGTGCTGCTGGGAGGCATGGTCCCCGGTGCGCAGGCCGTGTCCGGTGTGCAGGAGATCGACCTGGAGCTGGCCTACACCTGCGAACTGCCCGAGGGCGAGCAGCCGGTGACGGTCAGGATCACCGGGGAGCTGCCCGAGTCGGCCCGGCCCGGAGAGGCGGTCCAGCCCGAGGGCGTCGCCCTGGAGACGACCCTGCCCGAGGGCGCGATCCCCGTGCCGGACGGTTCCACGGCGGCGAGCGTGAGCGCGGAGGCGACCCTGGCCGTCGAGGTGTCCCAGCGGGACCAGCACGCCCCGGTGGAGTGGATCGGCACGACCGCCGGGTCCGTGCCGGTCCCGGAGGAGGGGGACCTGCCGCTGACCACCTCGGGCACCGTCCCGTACGTCAAGCCCGGGGGATCCGGGGACCTGGGCTTCGACGCCGGAGCGCTGTCGCTGGAACTCACCCTGCGGACCGCCGGGGGGACCCCCGCGGAACCACCGGCCGTCTCCCTGGAGTGCTCCGTCGACCCCGGCCAGGAGACCCGCCTGGCCGGCATCGCCGTCAGCGGCGAGGGCGGTGAGGGCGGTGAGGGCGGAGAAGACGGTGACGGCGCGTCCGCCTCCGCCCCGTCCGCGACCGCTCCCGCCGGCCGGGGGAAGGCGGACGGCGGGACGGCGCCCGAGGTGGGCGCCAGGGCGGAGCAGCCCGCCGCCGACGCCCCTCCGTGCGTCGGCGACGTGAACGACGATCTCAACCTGAACGCCTATGTGGCCGGCTACGCCAACGTGACGAAGCTCGACGGGGCGACGAAGTTCCCCCCGGCCTGCACCCAGATCGCGCAGGGGCCGACCCGCGTCGACCTCTCCGAGCCGGGGTTCACGCACATCTACCAGGACTCCACCGTCCTGCTGGACTACCGGGGCGAGCCCCGGCTGCCGCCCGCCTCGGGCACCTTCCTGACCTTCGGGTTCATGCCGACCACGGCGACCCTGGAGATGACACAGGTCCCCCCGGGCACCGACGCCGAGGGGACCCCGGACTACAACGTGAAGTCGCATCTGGTGGTCGACTGGTCCGACTTCAGCAACACGGGCGTGACGACCATCGACCTCGACCTCATGCTCCGCCTCCGCGACGTCGAGGTGAACGGCGTGCCCCTGGACGTGGGGGACGACTGCCGGACCAGCAAGCCCTTCACGCTCTCCCTGGAAGGACGGATGACGGCGAAGGACGGAGTCACGACCGGCTACACCCTGGCGACGGGCGGCGTCCTGACGGGATCGGTGACCCTCCCTCCGTTCAACGGGTGCGGGACGGGCGGCGAGGACCTCGACAGCCTCTTCACCGCGTCGCTGTCCGGCGTGCCCGGACACGTCAAACAGGTGCAGGGAGCCCCGTGCGCGGCCCAGCAGCACGTGCCGGGCTCCGAAGGGTCCGTCTGCACGGACGCCTACGAGCCGGTCGACGTGCCCGTCGCGGTCCGCTGACCCGGAACGCCCTGCCCGAACCGATCGCACCGACCACCGCACCTCCCGCGAGCCGCTGACGAAGTGAGGGAACCATGAGAACCGTTCCGAAGACCTGGACCAAGGCCGCCGGCGCCGTCGCCGCGTCCGCCGCACTGGTCGTACCCCTGACCGCCACCCCGGCGGGCGCGGCCACGGCCGCCGCCCAGCTGAACGGGGCCTGGGCCCCGTTCGACCGCTGCCCGGTGGACGCCCCGGCCATGCTGGCGACGGACGGCGACGTCGACGTCCCGCTGTGCGTCACCTCCACCTCGCCCAACGGGACCATCAAGCTGGGCAACACCACGGCGACGACCGGGTCCACCAACCTGCAGTTCGGTGTCGTCCAGCACCCCGCGGAGGGGACCTACACGGTCGTCCCGCCGGCGGCCGGATCCCTGGTCAGCGGGAAGACCACCATCCCCGGCGGTCTGCTGGGCCTCATGTGCCCGAGCAACGTGCCCGTGGTCTCCGCCGTGTGCGGGCAGATCACCGACGCCACCCTGAACAAGGTGACCGCCACGGTCGAGTCGGCGGGCACGCCCACCGAGTTCAGCCTGGTCGCCGGCATCTCCTCCGGGCCGATCGTCAAGCTGCCCGTCAGGATCCGCCTGGAGAACCCGCTGCTCGGCTCCAACTGCTACCTCGGCAGCACCAGCACCCCGGTGGTCCTGCGCCCCGGCAACCTCAGCGCCCCCGGCTTCTCCGCCGCCCGGTTCAACGGTGACGGCTCGGCGAACCCGGACGAGGGCTCGCTGATCCAGATCGCCCTGTCCGGAGCGGCCCAGGGCGACAGCGCGTTCTCCGTGCCGAAGGCGAGCGGCTGCGGTCTGGCCGGCGCCCTCAGCTGGGCGATCGACCTCAAGGTCGGACTGCCCGCCGCGGCCGGGACGAACAACCTCGTCCTGAACGACACCAAGACCTACACGGCCGGTCTCACGGCCCCCGGTCTCGCGGTGCCCCACGCCGGCAAGCAGCTCGCCGACAGCTGGCACTCCGCGGTGAAGTAGCCGCGGCGCCGGGGCCCGGGACCGCAGCCGGTTCTTGTCATCCGGTGCGCGACGCCCCCTCGGCCGCCCATGAGCCCGCCCCGACCGGATGAACCCTGGTCGGGGCGGGCTTCGGCGTGCCCGGAGGCCGTCGCGAAGGCCGGCGTTCCGGTCCGCGAGCCCTCACTTTTCGACAGGTTTGAGATCACGAACACTCACCGGATCACAAGAAAAAGGCGCCCGGCAATCGCCTCGGAGAAAGTTCGTGAAGCGCTATTGCGGACTGAGGTTACCGGCCCGTAGCGTCCCGCTTGAGCCGCTCGGAAACACGTCCGTACCTGCTCGTTCGACGAATGCGGAGTCCCGGTCGCGCCCTCTCGGGCCGGGATTCCCGTGGAAGTCGCTCCGCACCCCCGGACCTCCCTCCGGGGCGGAGCACTTCCGTCCGCCGGAGTCTCGCGGCACCGTCCTTCCGGACCGCGTGAATCCGGTGCACCAGGCGTACGTGCGCAGATGTACACAAAGCCGCCGAGTGGGTTTGTCATTCGGTGACAAGTGATCCGGAAGGAGACCGATCTCCGGCGATTCCCGCTGTTCGACGGCTTGTCCCGGCGGATTCGACGGACCTACCGTGCGCCTCCCGGTGCACGGACGACGAGCCGTCCTTGCAGGTACCGGAGCCGGAGCGCACAGATGACGTCGTTCACCACCACTCCGAGGGAGGTCCGATGGGAATCGAAGTAGTCGTCGAAGGCCTGACGAAATCCTTCGGCAAGCAGAACATCTGGCAGGACGTCAGCCTCACCCTGCCGGCCGGTGAGGTGAGCGTCATGCTCGGTCCTTCCGGCACCGGGAAGACCGTGTTCCTGAAATCCATCATCGGACTCCTGAAACCGGAAGAGGGCCGCGTCCTCATCAACGGCGTCGACATGGTGAACAGCCCCGAGCGGGACATCATGGAGACCCGGAAACTCTTCGGCCTCATGTTCCAGGACGGCGCCCTCTTCGGCTCCATGTCGCTCTTCGACAACATCGCGTTCCCGCTGCGCGAGCACACCCGCAAGAAGGAGTCCGAGATCCGGCGCATCGTCATGGAGCGCATCGACATCGTCGGTCTCCTCGGCGCCGAGGGAAAACTGCCGGGCGAGATATCCGGCGGGATGCGCAAACGCGCGGGCCTGGCCCGCGCCCTCGTCCTGGACCCGCAGATCATCCTCTGCGACGAGCCCGACTCCGGGCTCGACCCGGTACGCACCGCCTACCTGTCGCAGCTCCTCATCGACCTCAACGCGCAGATCGACGCGACGATGCTCATCGTCACCCACAACCTCGACATCGCGGCCACCGTCCCCGACAACATGGGCATGCTCTTCTGCCGCAACCTCGTCACCTTCGGCCCCCGGGAAGTCCTGCTCACCAGCGACATGCCCGTGGTCTCGCAGTTCCTCGCCGGACGCCGCGAGGGCCCCATCGGGATGTCGGAGGAGAAGGACGCGGCCACCCTCGCCGCGGAACGGACCAACGGCGACGGCCAGGACCGGACCGGCCCGCGCACCGTCGTCCCGCAGCTGGAGCCCTCGCCGGGCATGCCCGTGCGGCAGGCGGCCCTGCGCCGCCGGGAGCGGGTCGTGTCCATGATGGGCGGGCTGCCGGAGGCCGCCCGCACCGCCATCATGGACAGCTACACGCCGACCCTGGGCGGTGGGCGCCGATGACGGCACCACTGCCCGTGCGGCCACCGGCGGAATCCGCCGGCAAGGCGGCCCCCCGCACACCGGGGCGGAAGCCGCCCTCGCGGCTCCTCGCACCCCTCCGGCAGACCGGCCGGCTGTTCGCACTCGCCCTGGCGGTGGCCCGCGCCGTCTTCCGCCGGCCCTTCCAGGTACGGGAGTTCGTCGAGCAGTTCTGGTTCGTCGCCAGCGTGACCATCCTGCCCGCGGCGCTCGTCTCCATCCCGTTCGGCGCGGTCATCGCCCTCCAGGTCGGCTCGCTCACCGAGCAGCTCGGCGCGCAGTCCTTCACCGGCGGCGCCAGCGTCCTCGCCGTCATCCAGCAGGCCAGCCCGCTCATCGTGGCGCTGCTCATCGCCGGGGCCGCCGGGTCCGCGATCTGCGCCGACCTGGGCTCCCGCACCATCCGCGAGGAACTCGACGCCATGGAGGTCATGGGCGTCTCACCCGTCCAGCGCCTCGTCGTTCCACGGGTGCTGGCCACCATGCTCGTCGCCGTCCTGCTCAACGGACTGGTCTCGGTCGTCGGCACGCTCGGCGGCTACTTCTTCAACGTGATCATGCAGGGCGGGACGCCCGGCGCCTACCTCGCCAGCTTCTCCGCCCTCGCCCAGCTCCCCGACCTCTACGTCGGCGAACTCAAGGCGCTGATCTTCGGCTTCATCGCGGGGATCGTCGCTGCCTACCGGGGACTCAACCCCCGGGGCGGCCCCAAGGGCGTCGGCGACGCGGTCAACCAGTCCGTCGTCATCACCTTCATGCTCCTGTTCGCGGTGAACATGGTCCTCACGGCGATCTACCTCCAGATCGTCCCCCCGAAGGGGGGCTGAGCGATGTCCCTGCTCGACCGGCTCGACCGCTCGGGAGAACAACTCACCTTCTACGTACGGGCCCTCGTCTGGATCCCCCGGACCCTGCACCGCTACCTGAAGGAGGTCCAGAGGCTGCTCGCCGAGGTCGCCTTCGGCAGCGGCGGCCTCGGGGTCGTCGGCGGGACCATCGGCGTGATGATCGCGATGACCCTCGCCACCGGTTCGGTCGTCGGCCTCCAGGGCTACGCCGCCCTCGACCAGATCGGGACCTCCGCCTTCACCGGCTTCATCTCCGCCTACTTCAACACCCGGGAGATCGCCCCGCTCGTCGCCGGGCTCGCCCTCTCCGCGACCGTGGGCGCGGGCTTCACCGCCCAGCTCGGCGCGATGCGGATCAACGAGGAGGTCGACGCCCTCGAAGCGATGGGCGTGCGCTCCCTGCCCTACCTCGTCACCACGCGGATCATCGCCGGCGTGGTCGCCATCGTCCCGCTGTACGCGATCGGGCTGCTCTCCTCCTACCTGGCGTCCCGCTCCATCACCGTGCTGTTCAACGGACAGTCGGCGGGCACCTACGACCACTACTTCAACCTCTTCCTCTCCCCGGACGACGTGCTGCTGTCGGTGCTCAAGGTGCTGATCTTCAGCGTGCTGGTGATCCTCGCCCACTGCTACTACGGCTTCCACGCGTCCGGCGGACCCGCCGGGGTGGGGGTGGCCGTGGGCCGGTCGGTGCGCAACGCCATCGTGCTCATCAGCGTCACCGACTTCTTCCTCTCGCTCGCCATCTGGGGCGCGACCACGACGGTGAAGGTGGCCGGCTGATGTCCTCCACCACGGCGCGGACGGTGCGCCGCAGACTCGCCGGCACGGCCTTCCTGCTCGTGCCCGTGGTCCTCGTGCGGCTCTCGGTCGCGGTGTACGAGAAGGACTTCACCGACGACGCCACCGTGACCGTGCGCACCGGGAGCGTCGGCAACGAGATGCACGACAACGCCGAGGTCAAGCTGCGCGGCGTCGTGATCGGCGAGGTCCGCCGCATCGAGGCCGACGGCGACGGGGCGAGGCTCACCCTCGCCATCCGGCCGGACCGGATGGACCGGATCCCGGCCGACGTCACCGCGCAGATGCTGCCCACCACCCTCTTCGGCGAACGCTTCGTCGCCCTCGTGCCGCCCGCCGTCCCCTCCGCCGAGACGCTCCGGGCCGGCGCGGTGATCCCGCAGGACCGCTCCAGCAACGCCATCGAGCTGGAGGAGGTCCTCGACAACGTCCTGCCGATGCTGACCGCGGTCAAGCCGGAGAAGCTCGCCGCCACCCTCGGCGCGGTGTCCCAAGCACTCGAGGGACGCGGCGACAAGCTCGGCGACACCCTGGTCACCCTCGACGCCCACCTCAAGGAGTTCAACCCGCAACTCCCCACGCTCAACGCGGACATCAAGGAACTCGTGAAGGTCAGCCACCTCTACGCCGACGCCGCGCCGGACGTCCTGGACGCGCTCACCGACTTCACCACCACCAGCGGCACGATCGCCGAACAGCAGGCGGAGCTCGCCGACCTGTACGGGTCCACCACCGCCTCCGCCAACGACGTCACCGCCTTCCTGCGGAAGAACAAGGACAACCTCATCCGTCTCTCCGCCTCCGGCCGCCCCACCCTGGAACTCCTCGCGGAGTACTCCGACGCCTTCCCCTGCACCCTGCGCACCCTGGCCGGATTCGTGCCCGCCATGGACAAGGCGCTCGGCAAGGGCACCGACACCCCGGGGCTGCACGTCTCCGTCAAGGCGGTGGAGTCCAGGGGCCGATACGTCGCCGGCCGGGACACCCCGGTCTACGACGCGACCGGCGGCCCGCGCTGCTACGCGGTGCCCTACACCGGCAGGACCGCCCCGACCGCCGACGCGCGCCGGGCCGCCGCACCGGCACCCGGCGCGGACGGCCCCGGCACGTCCGGGGCCCCCGCCGCCGACGGCGCGCTCGGCATGCCGAACTCCCCCCAGGAGAGCCGGCTCGTCAACGAACTCGTCGCCCCCTCACTCAAGGTCCAGCCGCGGTCCCTGCCCGACTGGAGCAGCGTGCTCATCGGTCCGGCGTTCCGCGGTGCGGAGGTGAAGCTCAGGTGAAGCGCCGCTCCCTCACGGGACCGCTCGTCAAGTCCCTCGTCTTCGTCGTGGTGACCGCGCTGGCCACCACCGTCCTGGCCCTGTCGATCGCCGACACCGGCGTCGGCGACACCACCCCGTACAAGGCGCGGTTCACCGACGCCACCGGACTGGTCGTCGGCGACAGCGTCCGGATCGCGGGTGTCAAGGTCGGCCAGGTCGAGTCCATCGCGGTCGCCGACCGGCGGGAGGCGGAGGTCGGCTTCGCCGTGCGCAAGGGCCGCACGCTGCCCGCCTCGGTGACCGCCTCGATCAAATACCTCAACATGGTCGGCCAGCGCTACATCGATCTCGGCCAGGGGGCCGGGCCCGTGGGGGCGACGTTCCGGTCCGGGGGCACGATCCCGCTGTCGCGGACCACCCCCGCACTCGACCTCACCCAGCTCTTCAACGGCTTCCGCCCGCTCTTCGAAGGGCTCTCCCCGCCGGACGTCAACCAGCTCGCCGGCTCCCTCGTGCAGGTCCTCCAGGGAGAGGGCGGCACCGTCGACAGCATCCTCTCCCACGTCGGATCGCTGACCGGCACCGTCGCGGCCAAGGACAAGGTGATCGGCGAGGTGATCAAGAACCTCAACACGGTCCTCAAGACCGTCAACGACCGCGAGGCGGGCTTCGACGAACTCGTCGTGACCCTGGAGAAGCTCGTCAGCGGCTTCTCCGGCGACCGCAAGCCGCTCGGCGACGCGATCACGGCGATGGGCGCCCTCACCACCGTCACCGCGGACCTCCTCCAGGACGGCCGCGCGCCCCTGAAGGAGGACATCGCCCAGCTCGGACGGCTCAGCGGAGAACTCGACCGGGGAGCACCGCAGATCGAGAACTTCCTGCGGAGGACGCCCGCCAAGATGGAGGCCGTCACCCGCCTCACCTCGTACGGCTCCTGGCTCAACCTCTACCTGTGCGAGGCGAAGGTCACCGGGGTGACGACCGAGGACGGCAGCGCCCCGCCCACCGGCATCACGATCGGCGGATCGAGGTGCACGGGATGAGGATCAAGCCCGCACGGGAACGCGACCCCGTCGCCCTCGGCGTCGTCGGACTCGTCGTCCTGGCCCTCGTCGGCCTGGCCGCCTACCGGGCCGACGCCCTGCCCTTCATCGGCGGCGGCACCGTCTACAGCGCCGACTTCACCGAGTCCGCCGGACTGGACACCGGCGACGAGGTCCGGATCGCCGGGGTGAAGGTCGGCGAGGTCACCGGCGTCTCGCTCGACGGCGGCGAGGTGAAGGTCGACTTCCGGGTCGAGGACGCCTGGATCGGCGACTCCTCCACCGTCGGCATCGCCGTCAAGACCCTCCTCGGCGACAAGTACCTCGCCGTCGACCCGCTCGGCGACGCGCCGCAGGACCCGGACTCCCGCATCACCTCGCGCCGGACCACCTCCCCGTACGACGTCACCCAGGCGTTCGACGGGCTGGGCGAAACCATCGAGGAGATCGACACGGCGCAGCTCGCCGAGAGCTTCGAGGCCATCTCCGACACCTTCAAGGACTCGCCGCCCGACGTGCGCAGCGCCGCGGAAGGTCTCTCCGCCCTGTCCAGGACGGTCTCCGCGCGCGACGCGCAGCTCGCCACCCTCCTGCGGGGCAGCAAGCAGCTGACCCGGACCCTCGCCACGAAGAAGAGCAGCTTCGAGACCCTGCTGGAGGACGGCAACCTGCTCCTCGGCGAGATCCAGGCCCGCCGCGACTCCATCCACCTGCTGCTCACCGGGACCCGCGACCTCGGCACCCAGCTCACCGGTCTGGTCGCCGACAACGACAAGCAGCTGGGACCCAGCCTCGACGCGCTGGGACGGGTCACCACCGTCCTGGTGAAGAACCGCAAGAGCCTCGACAAGGTGCTCTCCATGGCCGGCACCTACAACCGGCTGGTCGGCAACACCCTCGGCAACGGGCGGTGGTTCGACAACTACGTCTGCGGAGTCGTCCCGAAGAGCTACCTGCCCCGGGACACACCGCCGGCGAACGACTGCATGCCGCCGAAGCAGGGGGGCCGCTGACATGAGACGCACCCGCATCATCGGCATCGGTGCCGGACTCGCGGTCGTGGCCGTGGCCGTCGGCTCCGGTGTGAGCGCCATGGACCGGGACGGCACCACCGTCACCGCCTGCTTCGACCGGGCCACCGGGGTGTACGCCGGATCCGACCTGCGGATCCTCGGGGTGAAGGTGGGCACCGTCGAGTCGGTGGAGCCGCACGGCGAGGAGGTCCGGATCACCCTGCGGCTCGACGAGGGCGTCGAGGTCCCCGCGGACGCGCACGCCGTCGTCGTCGCGCCCAGCCTCGTCGCGGACCGGTACGTCCAGCTGGCCCCCGCCTACACCGGGGGAGCGCGGCTGGCGGGCGGCGCCGTGCTCCCCGCCGAGAGGAACGCCACCCCGGTCGAGGTGGACCAGCTCTACGCGTCGATCACGGAGCTCTCCACCGCCCTCGGCCCGGACGGCGCCAACGCCGACGGGGCACTCTCCGGACTCCTGAGGACCGGGTCCGAGAACATCCAGGGCAACGGAGCGGCCATCGGAGACTCCATCGAGCAGTTCGGCAAGGCCACGAAGACCCTCGACAGGTCCAGCGGCAACCTCTTCGACACGTTGTCCTACCTGCAGACCTTCACCACCGTGCTCAAGGAGAAGGACGGTGAGGTGCGCGCCGCCGAGCAACAGCTCAACACCGTCGCCGGCTTCCTCGCCGACGACAAGGAGAACCTCGGGGCGGCGCTGAAGGAACTGGGCACCGCGCTCGGGCAGATCAAGGGCTTCATCCGGAAGAACCGGGGCGCCCTCAAGGAGAACGTGGACCTCCTGGTCCCGCTCACCCAGACCCTGGTCGACCAGCGCGCCTCGCTCGCCGAGTCGCTCGACACCCTGCCGCTCGCGGCGGGCAACGTACTCGAGTCCTACGACCCGGCGAACCGCACCCTCAACGGGCGCACCGACCTCAACGAGCTGTCCATGGGCGGCCCGCTCACCGAACCCGGGGCCGGCACCGCCGGACTCCAGGGCCTCGCCCCGGTGGACACCGCCCGGCGGAAGGCCCTGCCCGTCCTGCCGCTGCCCGCCGTCGGCACCGTCTACGGCACCCCGGACGACACCGCGGCCGCCCGGACGGGCGGAAAGAAGAAGGAGGACGGCCGATGAGCCCCGCCCGGCGCGGCCCCGGCAACCGCGTGGTCGCGGGCCTCGGCGCCCTGGTGGCCGCCGGCGTCTGCTGCGTGCTCGTCGTCACGACCACCGGCCTGCCCTCGTTCGAGGGCATCGACCAGCTGCCGCTGCCCGGCGGGGCCGACCTCGGCGACCACCCCTACGAGATCACCGCCGAGTTCAAGGACGTGCTCAGCCTCGCCCCGCAGTCCTCCGTCAAGGTCAACGACGTGGCCGTGGGCCGGGTCACCGGGATCAACCTCGTCCCGGGCGCCTGGACCGCCCGGGTGACCATGCGCGTCAACGGGAGCATCAGGATGCCCGCCAACGCCTACGCCCACCTCGAACAGTCCAGCCTCCTCGGCGAGAAGTACGTCCAGCTCTCCCCGCCCGCCGACGGAACGGCGAAGGGGTCGCTGGCCGACGGCGACCGCATCCCGCTCGCCCGCACCAACCGCAACCCCGAGGTCGAAGAGGTGCTCGGCGCCCTGTCCCTGCTCCTCAACGGCGGCGGCGTCGCCCAGCTGAAGACCATCACCACCGAACTCGACAAGGCCCTGGCCGGACGGGAACCCCAGATCCGCTCGATGCTGAAGCGCGTCGACACCCTGGTCACCGACCTCGACACGCACAAGGCGGACATCACCGACGCGCTCGACGGCGTCAACCGGCTCGCCGCCACCCTCGCCACCCGCAAACAGGACGTGGGAACCGTGCTCACCGGTCTCAGCCCGGGCCTGAAGGTGCTGGAGCAGCAGCGCGGATCGCTCCTCACCATGCTGCGCTCGCTGGACACGCTCTCCACCGTCGCCGTCGACACGGTCGACAGGAGCAAGGCCGACATGATCGCCGACCTCAAGGCGCTCGCACCCACCCTCACGGCACTCGCGGACTCGGGGAAGGACCTCCCCGACTCCCTCCAGGTGCTGCTCACCTACCCGTTCACCGACGAGGTGCTGCGCGGGGTGAAGGGCGACTACCTCAACGTCTACCTGGACGTCACCGCCGTGCCCGGCACACAGATCATCCCCGCGCTCACCCCGCCGGCGACCGGCACCGCGCGGACGTCCGGCGGCGCGCTGCCCCTGCCGCTCCCGTCGGTCACCGCACCCGGTACGGAGGGAACCCGCCGATGATCACCCTCGCCGTCCGCCTGAAGAACATCGCCTTCCTGGTCATCGCGGTACTCGTGCTCGGCCACCTCGGCGCCCGGTACGCCGACCTCGGCCACTACGTCGGACTGCGCGACTACTACACCGTCACCGTCCAGCTGCCGCGGACCGGAGGCCTGTTCACCCACTCCGACGTCACCTACCGCGGTGTCTCCGTCGGCCGGGTCGGCCCGATCGGGCTCACCGACGAGGGCGTCGAGGCGGAGCTGCGCATCG
This sequence comes from Streptomyces sp. NPDC006296, assembly GCF_040613235.1. NCBI lineage: Bacteria > Bacillati > Actinomycetota > Actinomycetes > Kitasatosporales > Streptomycetaceae > Streptomyces > Streptomyces sp. NPDC006296. The sequence continues at coordinate 133,860 of NZ_JBEXRT010000002.1, forward strand.
AGGACGACGCACCGCCCATCCCGGACCGCCTGGAAGCCGTCGTCGCCGGCCTCTCCGCCGTCGGTGAGCAGTACGTCGACCTGCGGCCCTCCCGTGCGGACGGTCCGTTCCTGGAGAACGGCTCGGTCATCGACCAGGCGGACACCACCGTTCCCGCGCCCGTCACCGATGTCCTCACCAGCGTCAACGACCTCGCCGCCTCCGTCGACACGGAGGACCTGCGCACCGTCGTCGAGGAGTTCGGCGCGGCGTTCGAGGGGCGCGGGGACGACCTCCAGGTACTCCTGGACACCGGCGGTGATTTCGTCGAAGCGGCCGACCGGGCGCTGCCGACCACCACCCGGCTGATGGCGGACGGCGAGATTGTCCTGCGCACCCAGGCCGAACAGGGCGAGGCGCTCAAGGGGTTCGCCTCCGGAGCCGAGGAGCTCGCCGCCGAGCTGAAGGGCTCCGACACCGACCTGCGACGGCTGATCGCCGCCGCGCCGGGCGCCACCGCCCAGATCAGCGGACTCCTGCGGGACGTCGAACCCGGCTTCGGAGTCGTCGTCGCCAATCTCCTGACCACCTCCGAGGTCGCCGTCACCCGGCAGCGGGGACTGGAGGAACTGCTCGTGAAGGTGCCCGCGGTGGCCGCGGCCGGGGCGAGCATCATCGACGGGGACGGACGCGCCCGGTTCGGGATGTCCGTCACCTTCTTCGAGCCGCTGCCCTGTACCTCCGGATACGGCGCCACCACCTACCGCCCCGGCAAGGACCTCTCGCCCGCCCCACCGGTCAACACGAAGGCGCGCTGCGCGTCCTCGCCCGGCAGCGGCGTGAACGTCCGCGGCAGTGCCAACGCCCCCGACGGCGGCGGGGTGCCGGAACCCGCGAAGCCCGGCTCGCTGATCGCCGGCACCGACGGGTCCGGACCGCCGGGCGCCCTCGGCGTCAGGGGGGACACCGGAAGCGCGGCCCCCGGCATGGCGGGGCTGCTCGGCCTGGGAGGGGGCGCGTGAACGCCCGTACGAAAAACCTGGGCGGCTGGGCGGCCGTGCTCGCGGCCGTGCTGGTCTGCGCGCTCGGCGGCTGGTCCTACGCGCAGGCCCGCGGCGACGACACCCTGGCCCGTGCCACGGCGCGTGACGAGGCGACCGCCGACGGCCGGAGCGCCCTCGCACGGCTCACCAGCATGGACGGCACCAGCGCCGCCCGGGTGGGGGCCGGGCTCGCGGCCTGGCTGGACGCCTCCACAGGCCCGCTGCACGAGCGGCTGGCGGGCTCCCGGAAGAAGGACGCCGCCGAACTCACCGAAGCCGGGACGACCGCGCGCGGCAAGGTCACCGACGCGGCCCTCACCGCACTCGACACCGGGGCCGGAACCGCGGTGCTGATCGCCACCGTCGACGTCGTCGTCACCCCGCGCACCGGCGCCGCCGGCACCGAGCGCAAACGCTTCGAGGCGACCCTGGCCCGCACCGGCGGCGGCTGGAAGATCAAGGCACTGGACGCGATACCGGTCGGGAGCGGCGGATGACCCGGCCCGGAGGGACCACGGTCCAGGACACCTCCCCGAAGCCGGACCCGGCGGCGGGCGACGACGGCGCCGGCACCGCTGAGCCGGACACCGCCCGCCGGGCGCCCTGGCGCCGGGTCCTCGCGGCGGGCCTGGCGGTCGTCCTGCTGGCCGCCGGGGCCGTCCTCCTCGTCAAGGGGCAGCAGCTGCGGGACACCCCGGCGACCTCGAACCGCGCGCTGACCGACACCGCCGGGACCCACCGGGTGGTGGGCGACGTCAGCAGCGCCCTGGGCGCGGTCTTCTCGTACAACCCCCGCAGCACCGCCGCCACCAGGGAGGCGGCGGAGCGGCTGCTGGCCGGCAGGGCGCTCCAGCAGTACGCGGCGCTGTTCGGCCAGGTCGAGAAGCAGGCCGCCGACCAGAAGCTCACGCTGACCTCGCAGGCCGTACGCGCCGGAGTCACCCGGCTCGGCACCCGCAGCGCCCACCTGCTCGTCTTCCTCGACCAGGTCTACGAGCGCGAGGGCAAGGACGCCACCACGGCCGCCGCCCAGCTCTCGGTCACGGCGGAACTGCGCGGCGACCGCTGGATCATCGTCGACATCACCTCCAGGTAGGGGAGACACATCCATGGCACGGCTACGGACGACGAGGAACCCGCTGGTGGTGGCGGCGAGCGTGCTGGCGGTCGCGGCGGCCGGCGCGGCCGGCTGGGGCGGCTGGGAGCGCTACGCCGCGGCGCACGACGACGCGGCGGCCTACGCCGCGGCCCGCGACGCCGCGCTGGCCGCGGGGGAGCAGGCCGTGCAGAACATGAACACGCTCGACCACGCGAAGGTGGAGCGGGGACTCGACCGGTGGGAGGACTCGACCACCGGCGACCTGCACAGCCAACTCGTCGACGGCAGAGCAGCGTTCGTCAAGCAGATCGAGGCGGCGCGGACCGTCAGCACCGCCGAGATCCTGTCGGGCGCGGTGACGGAGCTCGACGAACGGGCGGGCAGGGCGGGGGTGATGGTCGCGCTGCGGGTCACCGTGACGGCCCCGGAGGGCAAGCCCGCGGTCAAGGAGAGCCGGATGCTCGGGCAGCTCACCCGCACCCCCGAGGGATGGAAGCTCAGCGCCCTCGGCCAGGCCCCGGTCGGCAACACCGCCGGCTGAACCCCGCCCGACCGCACCGCCCTTCGAGAGGACTACCGACATGTCCACGACCCGGCACCTCGTCAACCGCCGCCGCAGGCTCGCCACCGTCACCGCGGCGGCCGCCGCGCCCCGCGCGACCACGGCCCCGGCCGAGCCGGCCGGTTCCGTCGAGACCCCTGAGGCCACTGAGGCCCACAAGTCCGCTGAGGACCGTGAGCCCCACGAGCCTCCTGAGGACACCGACACCGACACCGCCCCCGACGCCGGACCTGACGCGTCCGACGAGGCGGCCGGGAAGGGACACGCTCCCCGCAGAGCACCGCGCCTGCGCATCCGCCTCCCCGCCGCCCTCTGCACCGCCACCGTCGTCCTCGGGGCCTTCGCCGCCTGGGCGTTCGGCTCCGCCGCGACCCTCCGCGAGGACCCCACGCGGCAGAACACCGCCCTCACCGACATCAGCCGGACGAGCGAGGTCAAGGGGCAGATCTCCGAGGCCGTGGGCGCCGTCTTCTCCTACACGTACGCGTCCGCGGGCACGTCGGACCTGGCCGCGCAGAAGTACCTGACCGGCAAGGCGGTCCAGCAGCACAAGGACATGCTCGCCGAGGTACGCGCACAGGCCCCGGAACAGAAGCTGGTGCTCACCACGACCGTCACCGAGAGCGGGGTCGAACTCCTCGACGGCGACCGGGCCCGGCTGCTGGTCTTCGCCGACCAGAGCAACACCCGCACCGGCAAGGACGAGGAGACGACCTACGCGGCCGCCATGTTCGCCGTGGACGCCGTACGCCGCGGTGACACCTGGCGGATCGCCGCCATCGACACGTTCACCCGCTGACCCGGAGAGGGAGCACCGATGAGGTTCGACGGAACGATGCGCCGCGGGCTGACCGGCACGGCCACCGCCGTGGCCGCCATGGCGGCACTCACCGCGTCCCAGGCCCCCGGTCTCGTGGGCGGTGCCGACGACGCCGTGAGGAGCACGGCGGACGAGGTGGTCTGGACCGAGGTGCCGAACGACGACAGCTACCACACCGAACTCCCGCCCCTGCGGTCACCGGAGCCGCCCGAGCCCCTGAGGAGCGGGAAGCGGCCGGGTCCCGCGGTCGTCCGCGCCTGGACCGAGGCGGGCATCCCCGCGACCGTCCTCGCCGCCTACCGCGCCGCGGAGAGCGCCCTCGGCCGCAGCGACCCCGGGTGCGGGCTCCCCTGGCAGCTGCTCGCCGCGATCGGCAAGGTGGAGTCCGGCCACGCGGGCGGGGGCCGGGTGGACGCCGCCGGCACCACGCTCACCCCGATCCTCGGCCCCGTCCTCGACGGAGCCGGCTTCGCGCACATCCCGGACACCGACGGCGGGGTGTACGACGGCGACACCCGGTACGACCGGGCCGTCGGGCCGATGCAGTTCATCCCCTCCACCTGGGCGCACTGGGGCCGGGACGGCAACGGCGACGGACGCAAGGACCCCGGCAACGTCAGGGACGCCGCCCTGGCCGCGGGCCACTACCTCTGCGCGGGCGACCGCGACCTGTCCGTACCGGCCGACCTGGACCGGGCGGTCCTCAGCTACAACCACTCCGCCGCCTACCTGCACACGGTGCTGTCCTGGCTGGAGTTCTACCGCAAGGGCACCCACCCGGTCGCCGACGGCGAGGGCGTCGTCCCGAGGAGTCCCGGAGCGGGCGGCCCCCACGCACCGCAGGCCCCGGTCGGCACCCCCGGCGGCCCCGGCGGTCCCGGCAAGGGGGACGGCATCGTCGTCGGCCCGCAGCCCGGCGGAAGCCCGCGCCCGTCCACCTCACCCACCGTCACCCCCACCCCCGGGCCGACGGACTCCGGCAGCCCCGGCCCCGGTCCGACCACCACCCCGGATCCGACCACGACGCCCGACCCGACCACGACACCCGACCCGACCACCACCCCGGACCCGACCACGACGCCCGGCCCGACGGAGTCCCCCGACCCCGGCTGCCCCACCGACCCCGCACCGACCCCCGCACCGCCCCCCGATCCGGCCGCCCCCACCGGTGAGCCCTGCCCCACCCCCACCGCGTGACCGCTCAGCCGCGGTCGAACACCTCCGACAGGTCGTACCGCACCACTTCCTCCAGCTGCGCGTAGGTGCAGCCGGAGGGAGTGCGGTCCGGCCGCCACCGGCGGAACTGCGTGGTGTGCCGGAAGCGGTCCCCCTCCATGTGGTCGTACGCCACCTCGCAGACCCGCTCCGGCGCGAGAGGCACCCAGGACAGGTCCTTCCCGCCCGACCACCGGCTCGGAGCGCCCGGCAGCCGTGCGCCCTCGTGCGCCGACGCGTCCGCCCAGGCGGCCCACGGATGGTCCGCCGGACCGATGCGCGACGGCTCCAGCTCCTCGACGAGTGCGGCGCGCCGCTTCATCGGGAAGGCGGCGCACACCCCCACGTGCTGGAGGGCGCCCTCCGCGTCGTACAGGCCGAGCAGCAGCGAGCCCACCACGGGACCGCTCTTGTGGAAGCGGTAGCCCGCCACCACGCAGTCGGCGGTCCGCTCGTGCTTGATCTTGTACATGGCGCGGGCGCCCGGCCGGTACGGCAGGTCCAGCGGCTTGGCCACCACCCCGTCGAGCCCGGCACCCTCGTACCGCTCGAACCACTCCCGTGCGAGGGCCGGGTCCGTGGTGGCCGGGGCGAGGTGCACGGGGGCCGAGGCGTCCGCCAGCACCTCCTCCAGGATCCGCCGCCGCTCGGCCTGCGGGGCGGTGAGCAGGGACCGGTCGTCCAGCGCGAGGACGTCGAAGGCGACGAGGCTCGCCGGGGTCCGCTCGGCGAGCGTCCGCACCCGCGAGTCGGCCGGATGGATGCGCTCGCTCAGCCGGTCGAAGTCCAGCCGCCCGTCGTGGGGCAGGACGATCTCACCGTCGATCACACAGCGCCGGGGGAGACGCTCCAGCACGGCGGCGACCACCTCGGGGAAGTAGCGGGTGAGGGGCTTGCCCGTCCGGCTGCCGATCACCACCTCGTCGCCGTCCCGGTGCACGACCGCCCGGAAGCCGTCCCACTTCGCCTCGTACTGCATCCCCGGGGGAATCGCGGACACGGACTTGGCGAGCATCGGCTTCACGGGAGGCATCACCGGCAGATCCATGGCCCGATTCTCACCCGGCGCACCCGGTACGTCCTCCGATGTGCGGCGTATGTGGGCCCGGCCTACGGTGGCCGACATGGGAGCTGGAGCAGCGGTGGAGCTGGACGTGGACGGCCGGGCCGTACGGCTGTCCAGCCCGGACAAGGTGTACTTCCCGGAGAAGGGCTACACCAAGAGGGACGTGGCCGACTACTTCCGGGCCGTCGGACCGGGAATCCTCCGAGCCCTGCGCGAGCGCCCCACCACGCTCCAGCGCTTCGTCGACGGGGTCGAGGGCGACTTCTTCTACCAGAAGCGGGCGCCGAAGAACCTCCCCGACTGGACCCCCACCGCCAGGATCGAGTTCCCCAGCGGCCGGCACGCCGACGAGCTGTGCCCCACCGAGCTCGGGGCCGTCCTCTGGGCGGCCAACCTCGGCACCCTGACCTTCCACCCCTGGCCGGTGCGCCGGGCGGACACCGACCACCCGGACGAACTGCGCATCGACCTCGACCCGCAGCCCGGCACCGACTACGCCGATGCGGTGAAGGCGGCCCACGAGCTCCGCTCGGTCCTCGACGACCACGGACTGCGCGGCTGGCCCAAGACCTCCGGCGGGCGCGGCCTCCACGTCTTCGTCCCGCTCGTCCCCGAGTGGACGTTCACCCAGGTCAGACGCTGTGCCATTGCGGTGGGCCGAGAGCTGGAGCGCCGGATGCCCGACCTGGTGACCACCGCCTGGTGGAAGGAGGAACGGGGCGAGCGGATCTTCGTCGACTACAACCAGACGGCCCGCGACCGCACCATCGCCTCCGCCTACTCCGTGCGCCCCTTCCCGCACGCCCCCGTCTCCGCACCCCTGCGCTGGGAGGAGATCGACGACGCCGAGCCCCGCGACTTCGACCTGCGGACCATGCAGGTGCGGTACGCGGAGGTCGGCGACCTGCACGCGGACATGGACGACCACGCCTTCCGGCTCGACCGGCTGCTGGAGCTGGCCCGGCGGGACGAGCACGAGCACGCGCTCGGCGACCTGCCCTACCCGCCGGAGTACCCGAAGATGCCGGGCGAGCCGAAGCGGGTGCAGCCCAGCCGCGCCCGCCACGACGGCGGCGGTGCCGCGTGACGGGCGGGGCCACCGGTGGCCACGGGGCGCACGGCAGGCCGCCGACCCGGCGGGAGAGGTGGGAGGCGTACAAGAAGTCGCCGTACCTGCCCGCGGTGGTCCTGCTCTTCATCCTCGCGGCGGCGGCCGGGCTCTTCGCCGGGTCGTACACCTATGCGATGGCCAATCCGACCCCGCACCACATCCCGGTCGCGGTCGTGGAGCAGCCCCGGACGCCCCGCGTCGGGGAGTTCGTCCAGGGCATGGAGAAGGCGCTCGACGCCTCGCTCGAACTGCACGGTTACCCGGACGCCGCGCAGGCCGACGGGGCCCTGGACGGCCAGCGGGTCTTCGCGGTCCTGCGGAGCGCCGGGCCGGGCGTGGTGATGGAGGTCGCCGGGGCCTCCGGCGCCACCGTCGCCCAGCTGCTCGGCGAGACCGGACTGAAGGTCTCCGACTCCCTGGGCGTCCCGCTCACCGTCAAGGACGTCAAACCGCTCCAGCCGGGGGACCCGCGCGGCCTCGCCCTGTTCTACATCTCCCTCGCCGCCGTCATCATCGGCTTCGTCGGGGCGATCCAGCTCAGCGTCCACGCCCGGGCGCTGAACCCGCTGGAGCGGATCCTGTTCACCGTCGCCTACGCCCTGCTCGGCGGGTTCGCCATCGCCGCGGTGGTGGACTGGGGGCTCGGTGCGCTCGACCTGCCGTTCGCGCAGTCGTGGCTGATCCTGGCGTTCACGATGTTCACGTCGGGGATGGTCTTCACGATGTTCAACACCCTCCTGGGCCGGTGGGCGATGATCCCGACCTGGGGTGTCATGGTGCTGCTCGGCAATCCGTCGTCCGGCGGGGCGGTGTCCTGGCCGCTGCTGCCCTCGCTGCTCGGGCACGTCGGGCGCTGGCTCCCGCCCGGAGCCTCGGTCAACGCCCAGCACACCGCGGTCTACTACCAGGGCCACCAGTACCTCTTCCCGTACCTGGTGCTGGCGGCCTGGGCGCTGGTGTCCTGCACGGTCTTCTGGGTCTGGCGGCACCGGCACCCCGGAGGCCGCGACCGCGTGCCGGAGCACGCGGCCGCGGCCGCCTGAGTGTGCCGTCCCGCTCCTACAGCTCCTTGACGCGGACGTCGCGGTACGAGACCACGTCCGTGGTGCTGTGGACCTGGAGGCCGATGTAACCGGAGGCGTACCGCCGGCCGTCGGTGCCCGGGTCGTCGCCCCGCGGCGGCTCGAAGAGCTGGCCGCCGTTGTTGTCGAACTCGTTCAGCAGGACACCGTTGCGGTAGATCGAGTAGTGCTGGTCCACCACCCGGACCTCGTAGTCGTTCCAGGTGCCCTTGGGCGTGACGCCCGCGCCGCCGAGGCCGACCCGGTCGAAGCCGTAGACGGACCCGGTCTTGTACATGTCGCCGTCGGGCCGGTCGTTCACCTGGATCTCATGGCCGTACTTGATGGCGACCCACTCCGGACGGGACTCCTCCGGGTGGTCGTGGACGTTCGGGAAGCGGACGAAGACCCCGCCGTTGGCGTTGCCCGCGCCGGGTGCGTCGTCGCGCCACTGGAGCTTCAGCGAGAAGTCCCCGTACTGCCGGGCCGGGAACCACAGCATCCCCATGCCGTCCACGGTGGTGGAGCTGGTGATCGAGCCCTCCTCCTCGTTCAGCGTGAACTTCCCGCCGCCGACCTGCTCCCACTTGGCGAGGGAACCGGCGGTGCCGTCGAACAGCTTGCGGTAGCCCTCGTCCTGGCCCGGCCGGCCGATGCCGGACTGCTTCGCCGCCTTGTAGATCTTCTTGTGCTCACGGGCGTCGACGACGCCGTCGGTGAGGAGCTTGTCCAGGACCTTGTCGACGTGCTTGAGGAACAGCGCGTGCGACGACCAGTCCTTCTCGTCCTCGATGAGCTCGTTGATCGTGCAGCGGTTGCCGGTCAGCCGGTTGGGGACACCCGTGTCGACCGTGCCGACGATGACGGTGAGCCGCTCGTCGAACTCCGGGCAGTTGGGGGCCGGAACGCCGCCGCTCTGTGCGACGGTGAACGAGGACTGCTTGGCCTCCGAGGTGTTGCCCGCCTTGTCCGTCGCCCGGTGGGCGAACGTGTGGTAGCCCACCCGGTCGACGATGACCGGGGAGGAGTAGGCCAGGTACGGGCCGCCGTCCAGGGAGTACTCGATCCGGTCCACGCCCGAGTCCGCGTCGGTCGCGGTGACCGTGGCCTTGGCGCTGGTGATGAACGCGCCGTCCGAGTTCTTGTCGCCCGACACCACCACGGTGGTCTCCGGCGGCGTCTTGTCCTGCGACGGGGGCTCGACGACGGTGAACTCGACGGACTTCTCCGCCGCGACGTTGCCGGACCGGTCGGTGGCGCGGTAGCGGACGGTGTGCGTCCCCACCTCGTGCACCATCACGGGCGCGGTGTAGGGCTGCCAGTCGCCGTCCGCCCCGAGGGCGTACTCGACGGTGTTGACGCCCGAGCCGGTGTCGGACGCGGTCACGGTGACCGTGGCCATGCCGAGGTAGGCTCCCGCGTCGTCCTTCTCGCCGGAGACGGTCGCCGAGGTCTCCGGCGGCGTCTCGTCGTCCGTCGGCGGCGCGGCGACCTCGAAGTCGACGGACTTCTCCGCCGCCGCGTTGCCCGCCTTGTCGGTGGCGCGGTAGCGGACGGTGTGCGTCCCCACCTCGTTCACCACGACGGGGGCCGTGTAGGGCTGCCAGTCGCCGTCCGCCCCGAGGGCGTACTCGACGGTGTCCACGCCCGAGTCCGCGTCGGTCGCCGCCAGGGTGACCGTCGCCTGGCCGATGTACGCGCCGTCGGCGTTCTTGTCGCCGTCCACCGTCGCCGAGGTCTCGGGGGCCGTGGTGTCGTCGCCACCGCCGCCGCCCTCGGTCACCTCCAGGATGCCCTGCATCGAGCCGTGGCCGGGGATCGTGCAGTGGTAGAAGTACCGGCCCGGCGTGAGGGTGACCTCGACACTGTGCTTGCCGCCCTCGCTGTCACTGGGGTTGGCGAGGATGTTGACCGGGACGTCGCTGTTGTACTCCGGGTCCGACACGCTGAACGTCAGCGTGTGCGGCATGCCCGTGGTGTTGCCGGTGGCCGTGCTGTTCTCGAAGACGATGGTCGCGGCACCGGCCACGGCGGTCTTGGGCGCCGTGAGGTAGTGGTCGATGGGGTCGCCGGCCGTCCAGTTGAGGACCTGGTCGGCGGCCTGCGCCGCCCGGTCGTCGTCGCGGCCGTACGCGGCGGTCGACGCGAGCCCGAGGACCATCAGGAACGAACCGAGCAGGGCGAGCCACCACCGGGCGGGCCCGTACCGCTTCCGTGTGCGGAGGGAAGGATGTCTCACCGGTCTGCCGCCTTCCTGGCCAGGTCGGCGGCGGCCGGGGTCGGACCGCCGCCCTTGTACGTCACGCGCCACAGCGCGGACTTGGGGTCGGAGGTGAAGAAGCCGCGTCCGTAGTCCAGGACGTACAGCGACCCGTCCGGGGCGAACTTCCAGTCCATGAGGTTGCGGATGCCGTCCGCACCGACGGGAATGATCTTCTTCAGGGACTCGGCGTGCGTGGGCAGACCGCCCTTGCCGACCGTCTTCGGATCGGTCAGCACGGCGTGGCGCGGCTGGGTGTCGTCGTAGAAGTCACCCACGAACCACTTCCCGTCCCAGTAGGACGGCCACTTGGCCTCGCTCGTGCTCGCCGCGTCGTAGCGGTACACCGGGCCGTTCATCGTGGCCTGGCCACCGCCCTTGAGCCAGGGCAGGAGCTCCTTCTGCTCCTCGGGCTTGTAGCTCGGGACACCGTCGGCGTCGCGCGGGTAGTCGACGCCGCCGCCCTGGGGGGAGTACCAGATGGTGTTGCCGGTCACCGGCGGAAGCTTGACCAGGCCGTCGTTGTTCGGCGACTCGTTCCGCGGGGCGTCGCAGTCGTACCAGCCGAGCGGCTTGGACGGGTCGGGCAGGTTGCGGTCCCGGTAGGGCTGCTTGTTGCCCATGCAGTACGGCCAGCCGTGGTTGCCCGCCTTGGTGATCGCGGAGAACGTGTCGTACTTCGCCGGGCCCCAGGTGGTGCTGGGAGCGCCCGCGTCGGGTCCGACCCAGCCCGCGTAGAGGGTGTCCGTCGCCGTGTCGACCGAGATGCGCGCCGGGTTGCGCACGCCCATCACGTAGATCTCGCCGCGGGTCTTGCCGCCGCCCTCGTCCGGCTCCTTGCCGGTGAAGAGGTTGCCCTCGGGCAGGGTGTAGGTGCCGTCGTCCTCGGGGTGGATCCGCAGGATCTTGCCGTTGAGGTTGTTGGTGTTGCCCGCGGTGCGGCGGGCGTCCGCGAAGGACACGCCCTTGTAGTTCGGCTCCGGGTTGTTGCCCGAGTAGCCGTCGGTGAAGCCGGAGGAGTTGTTGTCACCCGTGGCGACGTAGAGGTTGCCCTTGGAGTCCCAGGCCATGCCGCCGCCGGCGTGGCAGCAGCTGTGGATCTGGACCGGCCAGTTCAGCAGCACCTTCTCGGACGCCAGGTCCAGCTTGCTCGTGGCGTGGTCGAAGGTGAAGCGGGAGACCTGGCGCACCGCCATCTGCTTGTCGCGGTCGATCTTCGCGTGCGGGGTGTAGTGCAGGTAGACCCAGCCGTTGGTGGCGAAGTCCGGGTCCAGCTCGATGCCGAGCAGGCCCTCCTCCACCTTGACCAGCTCGTCGCCGCCGCCCTTGTTGCCGAAGACGCTCAGCTTGCCGGCGAGGGTGACCTTCTTGGTCGCGGGGTCGTACACGTGGATCTCGCCCGCGCCCTTGCCGACGTTCGGGTCCTTCCAGTCCGTGACGACCGGCACGCTGCTGTCCGCGCCGCCGCGGCCGATGTAGAAGACCCGCCCGTCCTTCGCGGTCACCAGGCCGTGCGGCTCACCGATCTGGTCGTTCTGCCCCGGCTGGTTGGGCTGGGTGAGCCGCTCCGCCGTGTAGTTGGAGTCGATGGTGGCCTTGCAGTCGGCCTGCGAGGTGCGGTTCGTCCAGGCCAGCGCGCCGCGCAGGTGGTCCCGGAAGTCGGTCTCGGCGAAGCCGGCGGCCGTACCGCCCATGGCGGTGTAGAACGAGCGTCCGCCGTCGTAGTCGCGGCACCAGGAGACCGGGTGGTCCCAGCCGTTGGCGCTCTTGCCCGGCGCGTAGGTGATCTCGCGGACGCGCGCCACCGTGTGCACGTCGCCCGACGGGTTGTCCTTCCAGTTCAGCCACTTGTCCGGGCGCTTCCACTCCAGCGGGAGGTTCTTCGTCGCCGGGTGCTGCCGGTCGCCGATCTCCACGGTGGCGCGCTGCACCGCCGTCGGGCTGTCCGCCGCCGGGCGGGCGCCGATCAGACCGGTGAACCAGTCCGAGTACGGCTCGGTGCGGGCCGCGTCGTGGATGCCGAGGAAGCCGCCGCCGGCCTCCATGTAGGCCTCGAGACCGGCCTCCTGCTCCGGGTCGAGCACATCGCCGCCGCCGGTCAGGAAGACGACCGCGTTGAACGAGCCGAGCCGCTTGCCGTTGGTGAAGACTCCGGCGTCGTCGGTGGCGACGGTCTTGAAGCGCCCCGCCTCGGGTCCGCTGAGACCGATCTTCTCGATGGCCTCGATCCCGGCGTCCACGTTCGCGGGCTCCTCGCCCGCCGAGGCGTGGAAGACCAGGACCTTGACGTTGGCCCCGCCCGGCGGCGAGGGAAGGGACAACGTTGTCGCCACCCTTTCCTTCAGCCCCGGGCCGGGAGACGGGCTGGCGGTGGCCGCGTTGCCGCCGAGCAGGGACGCGGTCAGGCCGCCGATCGCCACCGCCGCCGCGATACCGCGGCGCGATCTGGACCTGTGATGTGGTGTGCGCTGCATGTGGTCACCCACCCCTCTGGGTCACTTCTCCGGTCACTTCTTGTCACTTCCTGCCACTTCCTGGGCGTCGCGACTCTGAAGTCACGGTGACAGCGCACGAAGCTAGACCTCTTTTCGTGACTCGCCAATAGCTATGGCAGCAATCGAACGAACTTTGTCCTGAGTGTGGATAAACCAACGGGCCCCGGCTACCGTGTGGGCCGTCCAGAGGAGCAGTACGCCAGTTTCCGTCTGTCAGTGGGGAGTTCGACATGGACCGAAGGACCTTCAACCGCCGGATGCTGGTGGGCGGCGGTGTGGCGGCGGCCACCGGCGTGACATCGATGTCGCTCGGCGCGGTGCAGGCCACCTCCGCGGAGAACCCCGCGAAGACGGCCCCCGCGGGCGGCGCCGTACGCCATCTCAAGCTGTACGCCGAGAAGCTGCCGGACGGTCAGCTCGGCTACGGCCTGGAGAAGGGCAAGGCGTCGGTGCCCGGTCCGCTCATCGAGATCACCGAGGGCGACACGCTGCACATCGAGTTCGAGAACACCACGGACGTCGACGCCAGCCTCCACGTGCACGGTGTCGACTACGACATCGCGAGCGACGGCACCCGGATGAACCGCAGCCACGTCGAACCGGGCGGCACCCGTACGTACACCTGGCGCACCCATGTCCCGGGCCGGCGCAAGGACGGCACCTGGCAGGCCGGCAGCGCGGGTTACTGGCACTACCACGACCACGTCGTCGGCACCGACCACGGCACGGGCGGTATCCGCAAGGGCCTCTACGGACCCCTCGTGGTGCGCCGCAAGGGCGACGTCCTGCCGGACAAGACGATCACGATCGTCTTCAACGACATGACGATCAACAACAAGTCGGCGTCCGAGAGCCCGAACTTCGAGGCCACCGTGGGCGACCGGGTCGAGGTCGTGATGATCACGCACGGCGAGTACTACCACACGTTCCACATCCACGGGCACCGCTGGGCGGACAACCGGACGGGACTGCTCACCGGGCCCGACGACCCCAGCCGAGTGATCGACACCAAGATCTGCGGCCCCGCCGACTCCTTCGGCTTCCAGATCATCGCGGGCGAACACGTGGGAGCGGGCGCCTGGATGTACCACTGCCACGTCCAGAGCCACTCCGACATGGGGATGGCCGGACTGCTGCTCGTCGCCAAGGCCGACGGCACGGTCCCCGGGTACGACCCGCCGCACCACGCCGCGGGCGCGGCCGGGGACCACGCGCACTGACCCCCGGTCAGGCCCCGGACGGCTCCGGCCGGGCCCCGGAGGCGAGCCGCTCCTGCTCCTCCTCGACGATGCGCCGGGCGATGCCCCCGTCCGACACGTCGACGGCGTCGGGCGTCGACTCGGCGACGTCGCTGCGCCGCGCGTAGGCGTCGAAGAGCCGGTCCTTGCGCTCCAGGATGTCCAGCATCCGCTGGTCCACGCTGTCCGCCGCGAGGAGCCGGTGGACGTGCACCGTGCGGACCTGGCCCATCCGGTGCGCCCTGGCCACCGCCTGGTGCTCCAGGGCCGGTTTGATCTGCGGCTCGCACAGGATGACGACCGAGGCCGCCTGGATGTTGAGCCCGACACCGCCGGCCTGTATCTGGCTCAGCAGGACCGCGTGCCCGTCCACCGCGCCGAAGGCGTCGACCAGCTCCTGCCGGCGCGCGGCCGGGAGGCTGCCGGAGACGGGCCCGAACACCCCGTCGCCCAGCGAGTCCCCGACGGCCCGGAGCACCTCGCGGAAGTAGGAGAACACCACGACCTTGAGGCCGTTCTCCTCCGCCTCGCCGACCAGCTCGCGCAGCCGGTTCAGCTTCGCCGACGTCCCGGGCCGGGCGTACGCGGCGCGGCGCATCCGCATGAAGTGCCCGGAGCGGACCGCCTCGCGGTACTCCTCGTGGTCGGCGGGGGAGAGTTCCTCCCACTCGTCGGCCCGCACCAGCGTGGGGAGTTCGCCCAGCACGTCCTGCTGGTTGCGGCGCAGGTAGGCGGGGGCGACCGCCCGGCGGAAGGCGCCCGATCCCGCGGCCCCGTGGGTGGAGGCCACCGGCGGCTCCGTCCCGGGGCGCACCTGGCGGACCAGGCTCCGGAACTCCTCGACCCGGTTCTCCATCGGGGTACCGGTCAGGAACAGCACCCGGTCGGTGTGCCGGGTCCAGCCGTGCACGGCCCGGGACCGCCGCGTCTCGGGGTTCTTCACGAAATGGGCCTCGTCCACCACCACCATCCCGGGCCTGACCCCGGACCCGGCGCCCTCGGGCAGCGTGTGCAGGGCGTCGAAGGTGGTCAGGGCGACCCCGCCCCGCTCGCACCACTCGTCGAACGCCCCCCGGCGGTCCGGGCCGTGCACCTGCACGGCCCGCAGGGTGGAGCGCGAGACGACCTCCCGCCGCCAGTTGATCAGCACGCTCGCCGGGCACACCACCAGGAAGTGGGTCTCGCCGCCGGCCGCGAGGTGGGCCAGGGCGGCGATCGCCTGCACGGTCTTGCCCAGTCCCATCTCGTCGCCGAGGATCACCCGCTTCTGGGCCAGCGCGAACCGTGCCCCGAAGGACTGGTAGCCGCGCAACGACACGCGCAGGAACCGGTCGTCGAGCCGCAGGCCGCGCACCCGGTCCGCGAGGTCCGCGGGCAGGAACCCCTCGGCGGCGTCGCGGTCAGGTCCGCTGCCCGACAGCTCGGCGAGCAGGCTGTAGTACTCGGCCGACCGCAGCTCGAAGTCGACCCAGGCGGCCGACTCCGACGCCGGGCCGCGGAGCAGGTCGACGGACGCCTGCCCGAACAGGGTCCGCAGCCCGCGTGAGTCCGCGTCCTGGACCGCCGTCCGGACGGAGGCGACGGCGGTCAGCGCCCCGGTGCGGGCCGGCCGGCCCGAGAACAGCATCCGCAGCCGGCTCCCGGCCGGTCCGGCCGCCGTGAGGAGGGGGTCCAGCTCCGTGGCCAGGCGCCGCGCGGCGTCGACCGCCCGGCGTGCGTCGGGACCCGCCTCCACCAGCCGGTGCAGCGCGACCAGCAGCGCGGTCGTGGCCGCGTCCGGCGCGTCCATGTCGATACGTACGGCGACGGTGTCGACGACCGCGTGCGCGATCTGCCGCGCGGCGGCCAGTGCCTGGTCGGCCGTCCGGGCCCCGACACCGGGGATCTGCCGGAGCTCGTGGCGCCCGGCCCGGTGGACCAGTCCGACCGTGCCGTAGCCGGCCCTCTCCAGCGCTCCGGTCCGCAGCCTGCCCTCGGTGACGTCCGCGAGCCGGGCGACCGGGACGGCGGCCAGTTCGAGCCCGACGAGGCCGTCCAGCACGGGGGTGAGCGCGGCCCGCGCGGACTCCACGGCCGCGCGGTGGTCGTCCAGCACCGCGCGGGCCGCGCCGACGAGCTCCCGCGCCTCCTCGATCAGCCGGCGTGCGGCCCTGCCTCCGGAGACCTCGTCCCCGGGTACCGCCTGAGCCATCCCGCCCCCTGTCCCCGCCCCTGAGCCGGCTGTCACCGCGGGCCCACCACCACCGGGTTCATCGTCCCACGGGGCCCGTGCCGCCCCGTACGGCACGAACTGCGACGGCCGCCGCCCGGTGCCAGACTCGGAGGGACGGAACCTCTCCGCCCGTGCGGACGAACGCCACCACGCGACCGCTGAAGGAGTCACCATGCTCGATCCGTCCTTCGAGACCGGCGCCCCCGACTGGGTCGACCTCGGCACGCCCGACATCGACGCGGCCACGACCTTCTACAGCGGCCTCTTCGGCTGGGAGCTGGTGCCCGGCGGCCCCGAGACCGGCGGCTACGGGACGTACCGGCTGCGGGACAGGACCGTCGCGGGGGTGATGACCGTGCCCGAGGGCCAGGGCAGGCCCTCCTGGTCGGTCTACTTCCAGAGCCCCGACGCCGACGCCACCGCGCGGACGGTGGAGCTGGCCGGGGGCAGGGCCGCGTTCCCGCCGATGGACGTGCTGGACTACGGGCGCATGGGCGGCTTCACCGACAACAACGGCGCGTACTTCGGTGTCTGGCAGCCCGGGACGAACCCCGGTCTCGGCATGATCATGGAACCCGGCTCGTTGATCTGGTCGGAGCTGTACACCCCGGACGTGCCCTCGGCAGCCGCGTTCTTCCACACGGTCTTCGGCTGGCAGACCCGCCAGATGGACTTCCCCGGCGGCACCTACACGGTCGTACGGCCCGCGGGCACGGACAACGACGAGTCCGCCTTCGGAGGGCTCGTGCCCCTGGACCAGGTGCCCAGCGAGACGGCGGCCGGACCGCACTGGCTGCCCTACTTCGCCGTGGACGACACCGACGCCGCGGTGTCCGCCGCCGAGCGGCTCGGCGGCCGGGTGACCATGGCCGCCACGGACCTGCCGGAGGTCGGCCGGATCGCCACCTTCGCCGACCCCGCGGGGGCCGCCTTCGCGGTCATCAGGCCCGCACCCATGGGGTAGGCCGCTGCCGCGCCCCGACGGCCCGGCGGACCGCACACCCGGCCGGGCCCCCGTTGACGCATCGTTGATCACCTGTTTATCGCGGCCGGGCACTGTGTCGGTCATGCCGATCAACACCGTGACCGACGCTCTCACCTGGCAGGAGACCGCGCTGTGCGCGCAGGCCGGGCCGGAGTTCTTCTTCCCCGCGCCGGGAAGTTCCACCCGCGAGGCCAAGCAGCTGTGCAACGCCTGCGAGGGCCGGCTGGCCTGCCTGGAGTACGCACTCACCCACGACGAGCGCTTCGGCGTGTGGGGCGGCCTCTCCGAGAAGGAGCGGGACCTGCTCCGCAGAGGGCGGCCCGGGCGGAGCTGACCACCGGGCACTGCCCCCTGTCGTGCGGCACGCCGCCGGGCCGGGCCGCGCACCGTGCGACACGTCGCCGGCCCGCGCCCCTGGCCCCGTACCGTGCGGCGACCCGCCGCGCCCCGCACCGTGCGGTACCGGCCTCCCCGAGCGGGGGCCGGCCGGGACCCGTCAGCCGGTCCGGAGGGTCTGCCCGTGCCCCGGCGCACCGGTGGCCCGTCCGGTGACGGGACCGGCCGCGCCCGGACGCGGAGCAGCGGCGCACGCGTGAGGCGTGCTCCGCTGCGGTCCGGCGGACGGGTCGGGGAGCGGATCCCGATCCGTGCCGGGTGGTGGTCCGGGCGGGGACCGGGGGATCAGCTCTGGGCGGCCCTGGCCGCCAGGCGGGCCTTGCGCGCCGCCAGCTTCTCGTCGAACTTCGACGCCTCGCTGTCCAGGCCGCTCATGTACAGTCCGAGCTCCTCCTGCGCCTTGAGACCCTCGGGGCCGAGGCCGTCGATGTCGAGGACCTTGAGGTACCGCAGGACGGGCTGGATCACGTCGTCGTGGTGGATGCGCATGTTGTAGATCTCGCCGATCGCCATCTGCGCGGCGGCCCGCTCGAAGCCCGGCATGCCGTGCCCGGGCATCCGGAAGTTGACGACGACGTCGCGCACCGACTGCATCGTGAGGTCCGGGGCGAGGTCGAAGGCGGCGCCCAGCAGATTGCGGTAGAAGACCATGTGCAGGTTCTCGTCCGTCGCGATCCGGGCCAGCATCCGGTCGCAGACGGGGTCGCCCGACTGGTGGCCGGTGTTGCGGTGCGAGACGCGGGTCGCGAGCTCCTGGAAGGCGACGTAGGCCACGGAGTGCAGCATGGAGTGGCGGTTGTCGGACTCGAAGCCCTCCGCCATGTGCGCCATGCGGAACTCTTCGAGCTTGTCCGGGTCCACGGCGCGCGAGGTCAGCAGGTAGTCGCGCATCACGATGCCGTGCCGGCCCTCCTCCGCGGTCCAGCGGTGCACCCAGGTGCCCCAGGCTCCGTCGCGGCCGAAGAGGGAGGCGATCTCGTGGTGGTAGCTGGGGAGGTTGTCCTCGGTCAGCAGGTTCACGACGAGGGCGATGCGCCCGATGTCGGTGACCTTGGACTGGCCGGTCTCCCAGGCCTCCCCGTCCTCGAAGATCCCGGGGAAGTTCCGGCCGTCGGAGAACGGCACGTACTCGTGCGGCATCCAGTCCTTGGCGACCTTGAGATGGCGGTTGAGTTCCTTCTCCACCACCTCCTCCAGTGCGTACAGCAGCTGGGCGTCGGTCCACGCCTTCGAACTGCCGAGGTGGGGAGAGGCGATCGTCACGGGGGCTCCTGGGGACGGGAGGTTTACCTACGGCTTCGTAGGTTACGTGACCGTAGGTTAAGGCGGTGGTAAGCCCGGAGCCAAGCCCGGTCCCCGCAACGTGCGCTCACTCACGGTCGTCCGGGCAGGCGGCAGCCGTCCAGGACGGGGCAAGTCGGACAGCCCGGTCGCGCATGTCCGGGAGTTGACCGGGGCCGGTGTCCCGGTGTCCGTACGCGTCCGGCAGAAGC
Source organism: Streptomyces sp. NPDC006296 (assembly GCF_040613235.1). Taxonomy (NCBI): domain Bacteria; kingdom Bacillati; phylum Actinomycetota; class Actinomycetes; order Kitasatosporales; family Streptomycetaceae; genus Streptomyces; species Streptomyces sp. NPDC006296. The sequence continues at coordinate 152,895 of NZ_JBEXRT010000002.1, forward strand.
TATCGGGTGACGCCCGGTGATCCCGGGAGCGGCGGGTCGTGGCTCGCCGCCACCGGCGCCCCCTCGTACGTCTCCGGCGCCGACGACGGGCGCTGCGCACCGGGCAGGCCGAGGCCGTCCGTCGGCCGGTCCGGGATCAGCAGCCGCGGGCCGGACCCGCGAACAGCAGCGCCGCCGGGGTGGCTCGCAGGCGCTCGCGGGCCGGGCGGGACGCCCCGGCCCGGACGGACCCGGGGGTGCGGCAGCCCGGTCCGGACCGCCTCGGCGGGAGCCGCCCAGCGGGGCCGACGGTCCCGCGAACGTCAGCGCTGCCGGGGTGGCTCGCAGGCGCTCGCGGGCCGGGCGGGACACCCCGGCCCGGACGGCCGTCGGACGGGCGCGGAGGTCAGGCGGAGCCGCCCAGCAGCTCGGTCAGGTCGCCGTCCAGGTCCAGGAACAGGGACTCGTCCCCGGCCGGGACGAGCTCCTGGGCCCGCTTCAGGAAGCGGCGCACCTCGGAGGTCCGCACATGCACCATCGCGATGCCCTCGACCGCGTGGAACTCCAGCACCGTGCGGTCGTACCCGAACGGCCGGACCCGCACGTCGCCGACACCGGCCGGTTCGTCCATGCCCGCGGTGAGCAGCTCGCGGGAGAACTCCCAGGAGACCTCGGTGCCTTCGAGGGTCGCGGGCGCCGGGAACGCCATGCGGACGGCGAAGGGATCCGTGCGGTCGTAGTGCAGGGTGGCCGGCAGGGTCTCCATGCGCGGTGCGGACGCGACCATGCGTGCCTGCACGGACTGCTCGATTACGGTCGACAAGACCTGCTCCCTCTCGCCTCGGACGAACGGTTCCCGGCATGGGAGTAGACGACGGAACGCCTTCATCCGTGACTGCCGTGCGGAGTGAGCTGTGTCACCGCTCATGCTCTTCCCCCACCGGTCGACTGCCCCGTTTCGCGGGGCGCACCCCGGCGCCCGCCCATCGGTGACCGGCCGCCGCCCCGGCCGGGGGAGGAGAGGGCCGTGCGGGGTCGGCCCGCCGCGTGCGACCGCCGGGTCCGCCCTGCGCGGCTCGTCCTAGACTGACCGCTCATGACGACCTTCCGGATGCCCGCCGACGAGGCCGAAGCCCGCGCGGTCCAGGACGCGTTGCGCGCCCGCGTCGTGCTGGACGAGCCGGGGCCTCCGCCCGGGACCGGCCGGGTCACCGGGGTCGACGTGGCCTACGACGACGGTCGGGACCTCGTCGTCGCGGCGGCCGTCGTCCTGGACGCGGCGACCCTGGAGGTGGTCGCCGAATCCACCGCCGAGGGCACGGTGACGTTCCCGTACGTCCCCGGACTCCTGGCCTTCCGCGAGCTCCCGGCGGTCCTGTCGGCGCTGGAGGGCCTGCCGGTGGACCCGGGCCTCGTGGTCTGCGACGGCTACGGGCGGGCCCACCCGCGCAGGTTCGGACTGGCCAGCCACCTCGGGGTGCTCACCGGGCTGCCGGTCATCGGTGTCGCGAAGAACCCGTTCACCTTCCGCCACGAGGAGCCCGGGCCCCGGCGCGGCGACACCGCCCCGCTCCTCGACGGCGACGAGGAGGTGGGCCGGGCGCTGCGCACCCGGGAGGCCGTGAAGCCGGTCTTCGTCTCCGTCGGCCACCGCACCACCCTGGACAACGCCTGCGCCCACACGCTCGCCCTGGCCCGGGACTTCCGCCAGCCGGAGACCACCCGCAGGGCCGACGCCCTCTGCCGGTCCGCCCTCCGGGAGGCGGTCGGCGGCCGGCCGGGGGCCGGTCCCGGTTCTGTTGCCGACTGAGTACATGAACGGATGTTCCTCGTCGAACATCAGGGGCAGGCTGGTACGCATGATCGACCACCACGCACCGCAGATGAGCACCGGAACCGTACGTCTCTCCCAGCGCGGCGTCGCCGTGGGCATGACTCTGGGTGTCCTCGCCGGAGTCGCCTGGACCGTCTCCATGGTCGTCACGCTGGCGTCCTGGATGCTCTGAACGGCCGCCCGCCGGGGCACCGCCCCCACCACGGCTCAGCGTGACGCCGCCACCCGGAAGCGCAGTCCCGCCGCACGCAGCCGTGCCAGCAGCGCGTCCCCCATCGCCACGGCTCAGCGTGACGCCGCCACCCGGAAGCGCAGTCCCGCCGCACGCAGCCGTGCCAGCAGCGCGTCCCCCATCGCCACGGCCGTCGTGACCTGACCCGACGTCGCCGGGAGGTCGTCGAGGGCGAGCGCCAGACTCGCCTCGCCCAGCATCTTCGCCGTCTCGCCGTAGCCGGGGTCGCCGCCCGCGACCTCCGTACGGACCTGACGGCCGCCGCCCTCCCCGACGAAGCGGACCGTGAACCAGCTGCGCTCCCTGCGTCGTTCGTCGGGACCCGTGCCCGGCGCGACCCGGGCCGACAGCCAGTTCCGCGCGGCGGGTATCTGGGCCGCTCCCGCCAGCAGGCCCACCGCGGCCGTGCCGCCGAGCGCCATGGGCAGGTGCTTCACCGAGGCGAAGTGCCGGTAGCGGAAGTCCGGACCGTAGCGCTCCAGCGCCCGCGCGGACCGCTCCACCACCCGCGGGTCCAGGGTCGGCAGCGGCAGCGCCCAGGTGCCGGTCCGGCCGCTGAAGTGCGGCGCCCCCTGCGGGGCGCGGACCCTGCGACCGACCAGGCGCGGCTCGTGCAGCCGGCGTTCGCGCGCGGCCCGCACCGTCTGCGGGCCCCGCCCCATCGCGGTGAGCGCCGAGGCGAACGTACCGCCGGAGAACACCGCATCGGTGCGGACGTAGCCGTCCACCGCCAGCGGAACCCCCTCGGGGAGCTGCCGCACGGTGAAGTAGACGCCGAGGTCGTGCGGGACGGAGTCGAATCCGCAGGCGTGCACGAGCCGGGCGCCGGTCTCGCGGGCCCGGGCGTCGTGCTCCAGGTACATCCGGTCGACGAACTCCGCCTCCCCGGTGAGGTCGGTGTAGTCGGTGCCCGCCTCGGCGCAGGCCGCCACCAGCTTCGCGCCGTGGTGGACGTACGGTCCGACGGTCGAGGCCACCACATGCGCGGAACCGGCCAGTTCGCGCAGCGAGCCGGCGTCGTCCGAGTCGGCCCGCAGCAGGGGCAGGTCCGCGCAGTGCGGGTGCCGCGCGGCGAGCCGGTCGCGCAGCCGCTCCAGCTTCTCCGGACTGCGGCCCGCGAGGGCCCAGCGGCAGCCCTCCGGCGCGTGCTCGGCCAGGTACGCGGCGGTGAGCGCCCCCACGAAGCCGGTGGCCCCGAAGAGAATGACGTCGTAGGGGCGTTCTGCCCCGTTCTGCCTGTTCATGAGTGCCTCCGCAGGGGCCGCGCCGGTGTGGCAGGCAGAGGTTAGCGGAGCGTCCGTGGTGCCGCGCGGCCGGGCGGGCCCCGATGCGAGAGGATCCGGCGAAGAACCAAGCGCTTGCTCGGCCAAAAGGGTTGTGCGGAATACGGTCCGTTCTTAGCATCATCGATGTTACATCAGTTGTGTCATACCGCTGGGGGCTTGATGGCAACGACAGGACAGGGGCCGCACGGCCCGCTGGCCGGAGTGCGCGTCGTCGAACTGGCGGGCATCGGGCCGGGGCCGTTCGCCGCGATGCTCCTGGCCGACCTCGGCGCCGACGTGGTGCGCGTCGACCGGCCCGGCGGCTCGGTGCTCGGCATCGACCCCGCCTTCGACCTCACCAACCGCAACAAGCGTTCGGTCCTGGTCGATCTGAAGGCCGAGGGCGGAGCCGGCCACGTCCTCGACCTCGCCGAACGCGCCGACGTCCTGATCGAGGGCTACCGCCCGGGGGTCGCCGAGCGGCTCGGCGTCGGGCCCGACGCGTGCCTGGCGCGCAACCCGCGGCTCGTCTACGGGCGGATGACCGGCTGGGGCCAGGACGGCCCGCTGGCCGAGCGTGCGGGGCACGACATCGGCTACATCGCCCTGTCCGGCACCCTGTCCATGATCGGCGGACCCGGCGGACCGCCCACGGTGCCCGCCAACCTGGTCGGCGACTACGCGGGCGGGTCGCTCTACCTGGCCGTCGGCGTGCTGGCGGCCCTCCAGCACGCCCGGACGCCGCAGGGCACCGGACAGGTCGTCGACGCGGCCGTCGTCGACGGTGCCGCCCACCTCGCCACGATGATCCACGGCATGCTGGCGGCCGGCAGCTGGCAGGACCGGCGCGGCACCAACCTCCTGGACGGCGGCTGCCCCTTCTACGGCTGCTACGCGACCTCGGACGGCCACTACATGGCGGTGGGCGCCCTGGAGCCGCGTTTCTACGCGGAGTTCGCCGAACGCCTCGGGCTCGGGGACGAGGCCCCGGACCGCGACGACCCCGGACGCTGGGAGGACCTGCGCGCCCGCGTCGCCGAGCGCTTCAGCGCCCGCACCCGCGCCGAGTGGACCGAGGTCTTCGAGGGGACGGACGCCTGCGTGGCCCCCGTCCTCTCGCTCCGCGAGGCGCCCCACCACCCCCATCTCGCCGCCCGCTCCACCTACGTGGACCACGGCGGACTCATCCAGCCGGCCCCCGCGCCCCGGTTCTCCGCGACGCCCTCCTCCGTACGGACCGGACCCGCGCTGCCCGGTGCGGACACCGAGGCCGTCGCCGCGGAATGGGACCTGCCGGGCCTGCCGACCACCGGGAAGGACACGACCGGCTGATGGAACTCTCCCTGCCGCTGGACTACGCGGGCGATCCGCGCGCCGCCTGCGACCAGGCCGCCGCACTCGAATCCGCCGGACTCGACGCCGTGTGGGTCGCCGAGGCGTACGGATTCGACTCACCCACCCTCATGGGCTACCTCGCCGCCCGCACGGACCGCATGAGGATCGGTGCGGCGATCCTCAACGTCTACTCCCGCACCCCCGCCCTCATCGCCCAGACGGGCGCGGGCCTCGACGCGGTGTCCGGCGGACGGGCCCTGATCGGGCTCGGCGCCTCGGGCCCGCAGGTCGTGGAGGGCTGGCACGGCAAGCCCTACGACAGGCCGCTCGGCCGGACCCGCGAGACCGTCGAGCTCTGCCGGCGGATCTGGCGCCGTGAGGTCATCGACCACCACGGCATCACCGACATGCCCCTGCCGGAGGAGAAGGGCGGCCGGTTCGGCAGACCGCTGAAGATCCTCACCCGTCCGGTCCGCGACACCGTCCCGCTCTACGTCGCCTCCCTCGGCCCCGCCAACGTCCGGATGACCGCCGAGATCGCCGACGGCTGGCTGCCCGCCCTCTACATCCCCGAGAAGGCGCAGGCGGTCTGGGGCGAGGCGCTGGCCGAGGGCGCCGCGAAGCGTGACCCGGACCTCGGCCCCCTGCAGACCGTCGCGGGCGGCCTGCTGGCCATCGGCGACGACGCGGCCGCCGCCCGGGACCTCGTCCGTCCGCAGATCGCGCTCTACGTCGGCGGCATGGGCGCGCGCGGCAAGAACTTCTACAACGACCTCGCCGTCGCCTACGGCTACGGGAAGGAGGCCGCCGCCATCCAGGACCTCTACCTCGCGGGGCGGAAGAAGGAGGCCGAGGCCGCGGTCCCGGACGAGTTCTGCGAGCTGATGACGCTCTGCGGACCCGAGGGCTACGTACGCGACCGCGTCGAGGCCTTCCGCGAGGCCGGGGTCACCATGCTCAACGTCACGCCCGTCGGCCCCGAGCCGGCCCGGCTGATCTCCACCGTCAAGAACTGGCTCCAGGGGGCTTGAAGTGCAGCGGCAGATCTTCACCCGAGAGCACGACGCGTTCCGTGCGAGCGTCCGCACCTTCCTGGCCAAGGAGGTCCTCCCGTACTACGCGCAGTGGGAGGAGGACGGCATCGTCTCGCGCGAGGCCTGGCGCGCGGCCGGACGGCAGGGGCTGCTCGGCCTCGCCGTCCCCGAGGAGTACGGCGGCGGCGGCACCGCCGACTTCCGCTACAGCGCCGTGATCGCCGAGGAGTTCACCCGGGCCGGGGTCTCCGGACTGGCGCTCGGGCTGCACAACGACATCATCGGCCCCTACCTCACCGGCCTCGGCACCGAGGAGCAGAAGCGGCGCTGGCTGCCCGGCTTCTGCAGCGGCGAGACCGTCACCGCCATCGCCATGACCGAACCCGGCGCGGGCTCCGACCTCCAGGGCATCCGCACCTCCGCGGAGGACCGGGGGGACCACTGGCTCCTCAACGGCTCGAAGACCTTCATCTCCAACGGGATCCTCGCCGACCTCGTGATCGTCGTCGCCAAGACCTCGCCGGCGGGCGGGGCGAAGGGGCTGTCGCTGCTCGTCGTCGAGCGCGGCGCCGAAGGGTTCGAACGGGGCCGCAACCTCGACAAGATCGGCCAGAAGTCCCAGGACACCGCCGAGCTGTTCTTCGACGACGTGCGCGTCCCCAAGGAGAACCTCCTCGGCGAGCGCGACGGCGCGTTCGTCCACCTCATGACCCACCTGGCCCAGGAGCGGATGGGGATAGCGGTCGCCGGGATCGCCGCCGCCGAACACCTCCTGGAGATCACCACCGGCTACGTGAAGGAGCGCGAGGCCTTCGGGCGCCCGCTCTCCGCGCTCCAGCACATCCGCTTCGAGATCGCCGAGATGGCCACCGAGTGCGCCGTCACCCGGGCCTTCCTCGACCGGTGCATCGTCGACCACTCCGAGGGGACCCTCGACGCCGTCCACGCCTCGATGGCCAAGTGGTGGGCCACCGAACTGCAGAAGCGGGTCGCCGACCGCTGCCTGCAACTCCACGGCGGATACGGCTACATGGCGGAGCACCGGGTCGCCAAGGCCTTCACCGACGGCCGGATCCAGACCATCTACGGCGGGACGACCGAGATCATGAAGGAGATCATCGGCCGTTCCCTGCTCGCCTGATCCGGACCGGCACCCCCCGCACCCTCTTCCGCGCACCGCCCCCGCACCGCCCCCGCCCCGCACCGACCCCGAAAGGCAGTCGCCTTGAGCACCGAAGCATTCGTCTACGACGCGATCCGCACCCCGCGCGGACGCGGCAAGGCCAACGGCGCCCTGCACGGCACCAAGCCCATCGACCTCGTCGTCGGCCTCATCCACGAGATGCGCGACCGCTTCCCCGGCCTCGACCCGGCGGCCGTCGACGACATCGTCCTCGGCGTCGTCAGCCCGCTCGGCGACCAGGGCTCCGACATCGCCCGCATCGCCGCGATCGCCGCCGGACTGCCGGACTCCGTGGCGGGCGTCCAGGAGAACCGCTTCTGTGCCTCCGGCCTCGAAGCGGTCAACCTCGCCGCCGCGAAGGTCCGTTCGGGCTGGGAGGACCTGGTCCTCGCGGGCGGTGTCGAGTCGATGTCCCGGGTGCCGATGGGCTCGGACGGCGGCGCCTGGGCGATGGACCCGATGACCAGCTTCGAGACCGGCTTCGCCCCGCAGGGCATCGGCGCCGACCTCATCGCCACCATCGAGGGCTTCTCCCGGCGGGACGTCGACGAGTACGCCGCCCTGTCCCAGGAACGCGCCGCGACCGCCTGGAAGGAGCAGCGCTTCGCCCGGTCCGTCGTGCCCGTCAGGGACCGCAACGGCCTGCTCGTCCTCGACCACGACGAGCACATGCGCCCCGGCACGACCGCCGACTCCCTCGCCTCCCTCAAGCCCTCGTTCGCCACCATCGGCGAGATGGGCGGCTTCGACGCCGTGGCGCTCCAGAAGTACCACTGGGTCGAGAAGATCGACCATGTCCACCACGCGGGCAACAGCTCCGGGATCGTCGACGGCGCGGCCCTCGTCGCGATCGGCTCCGGGAGGACCGGCGAGCGCTACGGACTCACCCCGCGCGCCCGGATCGTCTCCGCGGCCGTCTCCGGATCCGAGCCGACCATCATGCTCACCGGGCCCGCCCCCGCCACCCGCAAGGCACTGGCCAAGGCCGGACTGACCATCGACGACATCGACCTCGTCGAGATCAACGAGGCCTTCGCCGGGGTCGTCCTGCGCTTCGCCCGGGACATGGACCTGAGCCTCGACAAGGTGAACGTCAACGGCGGCGCCATCGCCCTCGGCCACCCGCTCGGCGCGACCGGCGCGATGATCCTCGGCACGCTCGTCGACGAACTGGAGCGGCAGGACAAGCGCTACGGCCTCGCCACCCTCTGCGTCGGCGGCGGTATGGGCATCGCCACCGTCGTCGAGCGCCTCTGACCGTCCCCCGGCCGCCCCTCTGCCTACGGAGAAGACAAGCAATGACCGAGAGCACGACCATCCGCTGGGAGCAGGACGGGACCGGCGTCGTCACCCTCGTACTCGACGACCCCGGCCAGTCCGCCAACACGATGAACCAGGGCTTCAAGGACTCCATCGCCGCCGTCGCCGCGCGCGCCGAGGCCGAGAAGGACTCCATCCGGGGCATCGTCTACACCTCCGCCAAGAAGACCTTCTTCGCCGGCGGTGACCTCAAGGACATGATCCGGATCGGCCCGGACGACGCGCAGGCCGCGTTCGACGCCGGAACCGCGATCAAGAAGTCGCTGCGCACCATCGAGACCCTCGGCAAGCCGGTCGTCGCCGCGATCAACGGCGCCGCGCTCGGCGGCGGGTACGAGATCGCCCTCGCCGCCCACCACCGGATCGCGCTGGACGCCCCCGGCTCCCGCATCGGCCTGCCCGAGGTCACCCTCGGCCTGCTGCCGGCGGGCGGCGGGGTCACCCGCACCGTACGGCTGATGGGCATCACCGACGCGCTGCTCAAGGTGCTCCTCCAGGGCACCCAGTACACCCCGCGGCGGGCCCTGGAGAACGGCCTGGTGCACGAGGTCGCCGCCACCCGGGAGGAGATGCTCGACAGGGCCCGCGCCTTCATCGACGCCCACCCCGAGTCCCGTCAGCCCTGGGACGTCAAGGGCTACCGGATCCCCGGCGGCACCCCGTCGAACCCGAAGTTCGCGGCCAACCTGCCCGCCTTCCCCGCCAACCTGAAGAAGCAGATCGCCGGCGCGCCGATGCCCGCGCCGCGCAACATCATGGCCGCGGCGGTCGAGGGGTCGCAGGTCGACTTCGAGACCGCGCAGACCATCGAGGCGCGCTACTTCACCGAACTGGTCACCGGCCAGGTCGCCAAGAACATGATCCAGGCGTTCTTCTTCGACCTCCAGGCGGTCAACTCCGGGGCCAGCCGCCCGGAGGGCGTCGAGGAGCGCCAGGTCCGCAGGGTGGCCGTCCTCGGCGCCGGGATGATGGGCGCCGGTATCGCCTACTCCTGCGCGCGGGCCGGCATCGACGTCGTCCTCAAGGACGTCTCCGCCGAGGCCGCCGCCCGGGGGAAGGCCTACAGCGAGCGGCTCCTCGCCAAGGCGCTCTCCCGGGGCCGCACGACCGAGGCCAAGCGGGACGCGCTGCTGGCCCGGATCACCCCGACCGGGGACCCGGCCGACCTCGCCGGCTGCGACGCCGTGATCGAGGCGGTCTTCGAGGACACCGCGCTCAAGCACACGGTGTTCCAGGAGATCCAGGACGTCGTCGCCCCCGACGCGCTGCTCTGCTCCAACACCTCGACACTGCCCATCACCGCGCTCGCCGAGGGCGTGGACCGGCCGGCCGACTTCATCGGGCTGCACTTCTTCTCGCCGGTCGACAAGATGCCGCTCGTCGAGATCATCAAGGGGGAGAAGACCGGGGACGAGGCGCTGGCCCGCGCCTTCGACCTGGTGCGCCGGATCAGGAAGACCCCGATCGTCGTCAACGACTCGCGCGGCTTCTTCACCTCGCGCGTCATCGGCCACTTCCTCGACGAGGGCGTCGCGATGGTCGGCGAGGGCGTCGAGCCGGCGTCGGTCGAACAGGCGGCGGCGCAGGCCGGCTACCCGGCGAAGGTGCTCTCCCTCATGGACGAGCTGACGCTCACCCTGCCCCGCAGGATCCGCGACGAGACCCGGCGCGCCGTCGAGGAGGCGGGCGGCACCTGGGCCGCGCACCCCGCGGACGCGGTCGTCGACCGGATGGTCGACACGTTCGGACGGCCCGGGCGCAGCGGGGGAGCGGGCTTCTACGAGTACGGCGAGGACGGCGTCCGGGGTGCGCTCTGGCCGGGCCTGCGCGAGCACTTCACGAAGCCCGGCACCGAGATCCCCTTCGAGGACATGAAGGAGCGGATGCTCTTCGCCGAGGCGCTCGACAGCGTCCGCTGCCTGGAGGAGAACGTCCTCATGACCGTCGCCGACGCCAACATCGGCTCGATCATGGGCATCGGATTCCCCGCCTGGACCGGCGGCGTGCTCCAGTACGTCAACGGGTACGAGGGCGGCCTGCCCGGCTTCGTGGCGCGGGCGCGGCAGCTCGCCGAGCGCTACGGCGACCGCTTCCTGCCGTCCGCCGGCCTGGTGGAGAAGGCGGACCGGGGCGAGACCTTCCACGACTGACCGCCTTCGCGGGCCGTGTTCACCGCTCCTCCTGTGCGGTGAACGCGGCCCGCAGCTCCTCCTTCAGCGACCGCTGGAAGGCCGTCAGCAGCGCCTGGAGCACCATCGGCTGCATGTGGGCCGAGAGCGACTTCATCGCCTTCACGTGCTCCGGGTCCGACTCCCGCTCCCGGTAGGGGGTCCACACCTCGTCACGGAACAGCCGGCTCAGCTCGTGGGCGGCCGAGCGGGTGTGCTCCAGCAGGACGGTGCGCGCCGCCAGGATCGTCTCGTGCGCGATGGGCACCTCCAGCAGTTCCACCCCCAGCCGCAGCAGACCCGGATCCACCAGGAAGGGGCCCCCGGGCCGCGCGGGCCGCTCCAGCACCCCCATGGCCGCCAGCCGGTCCAGGTCCTCGGCGCTGAGCTCCCGGCCCGCCCGTCGCTCCAGTTCGGCGCGCTCCATGTCCTCGGCCGAGTCCGGTGCCCAGGACGCCACCAGGGCGCGGTGGATCGCCAGGTCCTGCGCACTCAGGTCGGGCGGCAGCTGCTGGAGGTAGCGCTCGATGGCCGCCAGCGTCATGCCCTGGTGCTGGAGTTCCTCGATGAGGGCCAGCCGGGAGAGGTGCTCATGGCCGTAGTGGCCGACCCGCCGGGGGCCGATCACCGGGGGCGGCAGCAGGCCTCTGGTGCTGTAGAAGCGCACGGTGCGCACGGTGACCCCCGCACGCGCCGCCAGTTCGTCCACGGTCAGCGTCTGCGCTTCCGTCCCGGTCGTCATGTCCACTCCTCGTCGCCGTGGCACCACCGCTCCGGTGCCGCCGTACCCGTGCCGCCGCGCGAGGTCCGGGACGGCGGGGTCCCGGACCGGTTCCCGTGCACCGATTCGGTGCAACAGTATTGCTGTCTCACCACTGTTGTGAAAGTGTCCGGCAGCATCGAAGCGCAGTCCCACCACCGGTACGGACCGCGTCGGTCCGGCCGCTCGCACAGGAGGCGCCGTGACCACGATCCTGCGACTTCCCGCCGGACCCGACCGACTGACCCTTCCCGCACTGCTGCTGCGCAACGCCGAGGACCACGGCGACCGGCCCGCCCTCTCCTGGCGCACCCCGTCCCACGAGGGCGGCGACGGCCGGACCACCCTCACCTGGCGGGAGGTGCGCCGGGAGACCGCGGTACTCGCCGCCGGGTACCGCGCCCTCGGCGTACGACGCGGCGAACAGGTCCTCATGATGATGGGGAACCGGCCCGAGCACTGGCTCAGCGACCTCGCCCTCACCCACCTCGGGGCGGTCCCCGTCACCGTGTACGGCACCGCGGCGCCCGGCCAGATCGCGCACATCGCCCGGCACAGCCGCGCCCGCTTCGCCGTCGTGGAGGGGGCGGGGGAGCGGGAACGCTGGGAGCCCCTGGTCGAGGACCCGGCCCTGCCGCTGGAGAGGCTCGTGGTCGTGGAGCCGGCCGCCGCCGGCCCGCACCGGCCGTACGCCGTGCTGCACGCGACGGGCGCACGCCTGCGCAGCCGGGAGGCCTTCGAGGAGACCTGGCGGGAGATCAGCGCCCGCGACCTGCTGACGGTCGTCTACACCTCGGGCACCACGGGCGATCCGAAGGCCGTCCCGATCACCCACCGCAGCGTCGTCGTCAACGCCCTCGCCCTGGACCGGGTGGTGGAACTGCCCGACCACGTCGAGCACCTCTGCTACCTCCCCCTCGCGCACATCGCCGAACGGATGCTGGGCATCTACCTGCCGGTCTTCCGCGCCTCGCACGTGCACCTCTGCGCGGACACCGCGGCCGTCGCGTCCACCGCCCGTGCCCTGCACCCGGCGCAGTTCTTCGGTGTGCCCCGGGTGTGGGAGAAGCTGGCCGCCTCCGTGCGGGCCGCGCTGGCGACGCTGCCCGGGGAACGCGCGGCCGCCGTCAGGGCGGCCAACGCGACGGCCCGCGCCCACGTGTCCTGCCGTGAGCGCGGCGAACGGCCCCCGGCCGCGCTGGAGGCCGCCTACCGGACGGCCAAGGAGACCGTGCTGGACCCGCTGCTCGCGTCGGCGGGCTTCGAGCGGCTGGTGTGGACCGCCAGCGCCTCCGCGCCGATGCCCAGGGACGTGGTCGACTTCTGGGCGGGCTTCGGCATCGTCGTCATGGACGCCTGGGGACTCACCGAGACCGTGGGGGTCTTCACCACCAACAGCCCGTCGGCCTTCCGCCTCGGATCCGTGGGCCGCCCGCTGGACGGGCTGGAACTGCGCGTCGCCGAGGACGGCGAGATCCTGGTCCGCGGTGAGACGGTGTCCGCCGGGTACCTGCGCGCCGACGGCACCCTGGACGAGGTGCTCGACGCGGACGGCTGGTTCCCCACCGGGGACGTCGGCCGGGTCGATGCCGACGGCTACCTCTGGCTCACCGACCGCAAGAAGGAGATGATCATCACCTCGACGGGGAAGAACGTGTCCCCGGCGCTCGTCGAGAACACGCTCAAGGAACACCCGCTGATCGGCCAGGCGCTCGTCCACGGCGACGGGCACTCCTACCTCGTCGCCCTGCTCGTCCTCGACACGGAGATGGCCCCCGCCTGGGCGGCCGCCCGCGGCCTCGCGGGAGACCCCGCCACCCACCCCGAGGTGCGGGACGAGGTCGCCCGCGCCGTCGACGCCGCCAACGCCCGCCTCAACCGCACCGAGCAGATCAGGCGCTACCGGCTGCTGGAGCGGGAGTGGGGCCCGGAGACCGGCGAGCTCACCCCCTCGCTGAAACTGCGCCGCCGGGTGATCCAGGACCGGTACGCCGACGTCCTCGACGCGCTGTACGCGCAGGACGGGACCTGAGCGCCGGGCCGCCGACGGCGCCCCGCACGCCGGGTGCCCGGCCGGAACCGGGCACCCGGCCTCTCAGAGCCCGTAGCTCCTTCCGATGATGTCGCGCTGGATCTCGCTGGTGCCGCCGTAGACCGTCGACACGACCGCGGTCCGCAGATGCCGCTCCATGCCGTACTCCGTCGCGTAGCCGTAGCCGCCCATCATCTGCATGCCCTCCAGCGCCGCGTGCCGGGCGGTCTCGGTCGCCTTGAGCTTCGCCATGGACGCCTCCCGGGAGAACCGCCTCCCGGGCTCCGCGTCGCAGGCCGCCGCCACGTCGAAGACCAGGAGCCGCGCGCACTCGATCTCGGTCGCCAGGTCGGCCAGCCGGTGCCGCAGCGCCTGGAAGGAACCCACCGGACGCCCGAACTGCTCACGCCCGCGCACGTACGCGAGGGTGTCCTCCAGGATCCGCTCGGCCAGCCCCAGCACGTTCGCGGCGAGGAAGAGGCGCTCCGCGTCCAGACCGGCCATCAGCTGCGGCCACGCGTGGTCGGCCGTACCGACCACGGCGTCGGCGGGCAGCCGGACGTCGGTGAGGTAGACGTCGTTCACCTCGCGGCCGCCCATCGTCTCGATGGGACGGATCCGGATCCCGGGTGTCCCCGCCGGCACGTGGAACATCGTCAGCCCCTCGTGCTTCGTACCGCCCGTGCCGGTCCTGGCCACCAGCAGGATGTGCGAGGCCAGATGCGCGTGGGAGATCCACGTCTTGTGACCGTTGACCAGCCAGCCGCCGTCCGGCGTACGGACCGCCCGGCAGCGCAGGGCCGCCACGTCCGATCCCGCCTCCGGCTCCGACATCGCGATCGACAGGACCCGGCCGGCCACCGCACCGCCGACGGCCTCCTCGCACTGGGCCGCGCTCCCGAAACGTTCGTACGCCTTGGCCGTGATCACCGAGGGGATGAACCCGCCGGCGGGCACCAGACCGCGCGAGGTCTCCCGCAGGAAGAGACAGGCGTCCGTCGTCCCGCCGCCCGCGCCCCCGTACGCCTCCGGGAGGCACACCCCGAGCCAGCCCAGCTCCGCGAGCCGAGCGTAGAGGGACGGGGCGTGCGGACCGTCCGCCTCGGCGGCCAGCGCGTCGCGCTGCTCGCGCGTGCCGCACTCGCGCCGGGCGAAGTCCCGCAGCGCCGTGACGAACGCCCGCTGCTCGGCGGTGAGCGACCGCGGGAGGGCGTGGACCGTGGACATGGGAGACCTCCGGAGGGGGGAGTGACAGAGCGACGCACCGGGTAACGCTGTTGCGCGGTCGCTAGGGTGGAGTGGTGGCGAAAGACGGCGAGACACCCATGGCGGCACCGGGCACCGACGAGGCACTCCTGGCCGGGGCGCTCGGCGGGACACCGCCGTCCGACGCGCTGAGCGAGCAGATCCTCGACGCGGCGCGCGAGCAGTTCACGACCTTCGGGCTGCGCCGCTCGACCGTGGACGACGTCGCCAAACGCGCCGGGGTCTCGCGCGTCACCGTGTACCGCCGGTTCGGCAACAAGGACAGCCTGGTCTCCGCCTGCCTGCTGCGGGAGTACAGCAGATTCGTGCGGGACGTCGACGCGGCGGTGGCCCCGCTCCCCACCATGGAGGACCGGCTCGTCGCCGGCTTCGTCACCGTCCTGCGGCACATCCGGGAACACCCGCTGGTGGGCGGCCTGCTGAAGCTGGAACCGGAGATCATGCTGCCCTTCCTCACGCTGGAGAGCGGCCCCGCCTTCCTGGCGATGCGCCGATACCTGGCCGAGCGGCTCCGCCACGCCCAGCGTGCCGAGGGGCGCCGGGAGACCGACCCGACGCCGGTCGCCGAACTCATGGTGCGGATCACCGTCTCCTTCCTGCTCAACCCGGTGAGCAGCTTCGAGCTGGACGACGACGCGCAGGTGGAGGCCTTCGCCCGCCGCTGCCTGGTGCCGCTGCTCAGCTCCGGATGACCGTGGCCCCGGCCCCGGACGGTCGTCGCGCCCGGGGCCGGGCCGGTGCCGTCAGAAGCGGGCGTGCAGTCTCCTGCCCAGCTCGACGGCGCGTGCGGCCCGCTCCCGGGGCGTCGCGAAGGACGTCAGGTCCACCGGCGGCGCGAACCGCCGCACCGTGACCGAGTGCGGCGCGGCGAAGGCCCGCAGCCCCTCCGCGCCGTGGATCCGCCCGTATCCCGACTCGCCCGCACCGCCGAACGGCAGGGAGGGGACCGTGGCGAAGCCCAGCACCGAGTTGACCGAGACGGCGCCGGAGGCGAGGCGTCCGGCGAGTGCGAGCCCCGCCGCCCGGGAGCGGGTGAACACGGCGGCGCCCAGCGAGTACACCGACGCGTCGGCCCGTTCCACCGCCTCGTCCATGTCGCGCACCGGGTTCACCACGACGACCGGACCGAAGGTCTCCTCGGTCACGGCCGGCGAATCCTCCGGCACGCCGGACAGCACCACCGGCCCGGGCACCCGGGCCCGCACGCTGTCCGGCCCGCCGAGCCTGGCCGTGCCGCCGTCCACGAGCGCCTGCTCCACATGGCGCTCCACCACCCCGAGCTGGGACGGCAGGGTGAGCGGACCGTAGGTCTCGCCGGGCGTGAGGGCCCGCGCCCGGCTCACGATGCGCGCGCACAGCTCCTCGTGCACCGACTCCGCCGCGTACACCCGCTCCACCCCGGCGCAGGTCTGGCCCGCGTTGCCCATCGCCCCCCACACGATCGCGTCGGCCGCCGCGTCCAGGTCGGCGTCCGCCGCGACCAGCACCGCGTCCTTGCCCCCGCACTCGGCGAGCAGCGGGGTCAGCGTCGCGGCGCACGCCGCGGCGACCTTGCGGGCGGTGCCCGGAGAGCCCGTGAAGGCGACCTTGTCCACCCCGGCCGGCCCCTGCGCCCCGGCGAGCGCGGCCCCGGTGGAACCCGGGCCGGTGACCGTCCGCAGCACACCGGCGTGCGCGGGGACCGCCTCCCCGAAGCTCCGGGCCAGCAGGACCCCCACCCCCGGTGCGAGCTCGGACGGCTTGAACACCACACCGTTGCCCGCGGCGAGTGCGTAGCCGATGGAGCCCATCGGTGTGTACAGCGGATAGTTCCAGGGGCCGATCACCCCGATCACCCCGAGCGGGCGGTAGGAGAGTGAGGCCCGCTGGTGGACCGACAGCAAGCCGGACGCCACCCGCCGCCGACCGAGCACCCGGTGCGCGTGGCGCGCGGCCCAGTCCAGGTGGACCAGTGCCATCAGCACCTCGGCGCGCGCGTCGTGCACCGGTTTGCCGGTCTCGGACGCGATCACCCTCGCGAACTCGTCCGCACGGGCCGCCAGCGCACGCTTCCAGCGCAGCAGCGCGGTGCGCCGCTCCCGCGCCCCGAGGGCGGCCCACCGCCGCCCGGCGCTCCTGGCCGCCGCGGTGGCGGCGCGCACGTCGTCGAGGGTGTGCACGGGGTGGCCGGTTCCGCCGGTCATGACGCCTCCCCGGGCAGCGGCTCCAGCGGGCGGCTCCGCGCCCAGTGCGGGCCCAGGTCGTCGAGCCGGTACCCGAAGGGATAACTGCGCGGGCGGGGGCGTGAGGGCAGCCAGCCCGGCCGGGCCGGCAGCAGGCGCACCGCGTACGACCGGGCGCGGACCGTCCGTACGGCCGCCTCCCGCATCCAGCCCGGCCGCGGCGGGAAGCCCAGCGCCCGCAGCAGCGGTTCGTCCAGGAGGGCGAGCGAGAAGCCGGCCACCAGGGGGCGCAGCGGGGACGGGTACCAGGCGGTGACGACCCGTAAGGTGGCGCCGGCGACCCGGCGGTTCGCCGGGTCGTAGGCGAACATCCGCTCCTCGTAGGAGTCGAGCAGCCGCTCGAAGCCCTCGTAGCTGCCGGGAGCGCCCTGGATGCCCATCATGGCGGCCATGCGCCGCCCCACCTCGGCCAGGGCCTCCGCCTCCTGCGTGCACAGCGGGCGCCAGCCGAAGCGGTCGATCCAGCGTTTCGGGCCGACGACCGTGGTGGCCAGCACGTAGAGGTAGTCCTCGTTCGGGATGCGGTACTTCCCGTGGATCCGGTTGAGGTGGCGGGCAGCGGCCCGGGCGCGTTCCGAATCCAGACCCTCGGCCGCCATCTCGTACCCGAACAGGACGGTGTCGTCGTAGCGCTTCTGGCCGTTGCGCTCGAACTCCTGGGTGCGGTCGAGCAGGACCGAGATCCGCGGGACGCCGTAGTCGCGGAGGAACGCGACGCCGATGCCCTGCCGGTAGTCCCACGGGAACTCGTACTGCGACATCAGGCGGAGTATCTCGGCGCAGTCGCGGGCGGGATCCATCCGGCGGATCTCGCGCAGTCTGCTGTAGCGGCCCATGGTGCAACCTCCCTGGTCGGTACGGCCGTATCAGGTGCGTGGCCCGCGGTGAGGCCGGTGCGGCGGACGTCCGCGGCGGCGGAGGGGAAACGGGCGCCCCCACCGCGCGAACGGGCAGGGCGGCCGCCCCGGCGGGCACCGCGCCGGGGCCCGGCCCGTCGGGAGCGACCGGCGGACGACGGCACCTCCCGCCCCGAGAGTCAAAGTTACAAATACTATCGACTTGTTTCACAGGGTGCGTCAACACCGCGGGCACGGATTCGGCCGGGGAGCCCCGCCGGGGTGCGTCCGCGACGGCGGGGCCGCCCCCGTGAGCCGCCCGCGGGCCCGCGCTCGCATACTGGAAGTCCCGGGGACCGGGAACCGGCCCGGGCAGCCGCCGACGCAGGGGAGCACCCGCATGACCCGCACGGGAGAGCCCGCACCGCCCCCGCCGGGCGGCGTCCTGTGGAGCCTCGCAGGCGACCTGCGCGGACTGCTGATGCTGCCCGCCGCCCTCACCCTCCAGGTCGCCCACCCGGCCGTCGGGGCGGGCGTCGACGCGCACTCGGTCTTCCGGACGGACCCCTGGGGCCGCGGCGAGCGGTCCCTGAGCTCGCTCCAGCTCTGGGTGTACGGCGGAGCGGACGCCGCCGAGGAGGGGCGCAGGCTCAGGAAGCTGCACCGCACGATCCGGGGCACCGACACCCGGGGCCGCCCCTACCACGCGCTCACCCCGGCGAACTACGCATGGGTGCACGCGACGGGCTTCCCCGTCTACCGGCACGCCTCGCGCTACCTGGTCCGTCCGCTCACCGGAGCCCAGGAGCGCGCCCTGTACCGGGAATGGCTCCAGGTCGGCCGGATCCTGGGCATCCACGACCGGGACATGCCGCAGACGATCGAGGAGTTCTGGCCCTACTACCGCAGGATGCTGGCCGACGAGGTGGAGGCCACCGCCGTCGTACGGGAACTGGTCGCCACGGACGCCCCTGTGCCGCCCCCCGACCGGGGGCCGCTCCTCCTGCGGGCGGCCCTGCGGGTGCTGTGGCCGGTGCTGCTGCCCCCGCTGGCCCGCTTCCGCCGGTTCCTCACCGTCGGCCTGATGCCCCCGGACGCCCGCGAGGCCATCGGGCTCGCATGGACCCCGGAACAGGAGCGGCGGCTGAGGCGCTTCGGTGCCGTGGTGCGGCGCATCGTGCCCGTGCTCCCGGAGCGGCTGCGCTATCTCCCGCGGGCCCGGAGGGCGCGCGCCGAGTGGCGGGCCCGCGCGGTGTGAGCCCGGCGCCCCGGGCCGGCCGCGGCCCTCAGGCCGAGGCCCGGCAGACCAGTTCGGTCGGGGTGATCACGGACTCGGGCCACGCGCCCGTGGCGCTGTTCAGCCGCTCCATCAGCAGCCGCACCATCAACCGCCCCATGCCCTCGACGTCCTGACGGACCGTCGTCAGCGGCGGATCGGTGGCCCCGGCCACCGACGTCATGTCGTCGAACCCGACCACGGCCACGTCCTCCGGCACCCGCACGCCCCGCTCGCGCAGCACCCGCAGCGCACCCGACGCCATCAGGTCGTTGGAGACGAACACGGCGTCGACGTCCGGGCGGGCGTCCAGCAGGGCCGCCATGGCCCGGGCCCCGCCCTCCGGGGTGAAGTCGCCGTCCACGACCAGCTCGCGGTCCGCGTCCGGCAGCACGTCGTGGTAGCCGTCGATCCGGTCCAGCGCCGACACCTGGTCCCGGGGGCCGGCGATGTGCGCCACACGCCGCCGGCCGAGCGAGACCAGGTGGCGGACCGCCTCCCGGGCACCGCCCCGGTTGTCGCAGTCGACGTACGGCACCTGCGGCGCGTCCGCCCCCCGCTCCGTGTGCTCCGGGCGGCCCCCGAAGACCGCCGGGACCCGGAACCGCTTGATGATCGCGGGCAGTTCGTCGTCGGTGTGCAGCGAGAAGGCGAGCACCCCGTCCACGTGACCGCCGGCCAGGTAGCGGGTGACCCGGTCGAAGTCGCCGCTGCCCTCCACCAGGAGCAGGACCAGCTGGGCGTCGTGGGCGTTGAGCTCACGGCTGATCCCGCGGATCTGGCGGGAGAAGAACGGGTCGGAGAAGACCCTGAGCTCGGGCTCGTCGATGATCACCGCGACCGCGCCGTTGCGCCGGGTGACCAGCGTCCGCGCCGCGTGGTTCGGGATGTACCCGAGCTCGTCGACCGCCTTGCGCACCTGGTCCACCAGCGGCTGCCGGACACCCGCGGCGCCGTTGACGACCCGGGACGCCGTCGCCCGGGACACACCGGCACGGGCGGCCACGGCCTCCAGGGTCGGCCGGACGTCACGCTGTGGATCGGGGGTGGGCTCGGGCAAGAGTCGCTCCTCGTACGTGCGCGCCCCGGCTGGGAACGGCTGGAACCTGCGGGTCCGTCACGGACGCCGTCAGCCTAACCGCCCGGTCCGGGCAACCGGGCAGGTGATTCGGACACCGATATTGCGCCGCACCACCTGATACCTGGTCAAGAAGGAATTGCTCGTCGATCCCGTGTGAGGAGCGCCGTTCGTGGTACTGCCTTACGAAGAGCGAAAATTCGCACTGTCTGAAAGGTGCCATCTGTGTCACACGACGAGCCGGATCCGGGCGGCCGGGAAGAATACCTTCCGGTCACGACGGAGCCACCCGCCGAGCCGCTGCACGGCCGGCGCCCCACGACCGACCGGGTGGTCTTCGGCGTCACGGCGGTGCTGACCCTCGCCTTCGTGATCTGGGGTTCCACGGCCACGGACTCACTGGAGAACGTCTCCAGTTCACTCCTGAACGGCCTCATCCACAACGGCGGCTGGGCCTTCATGCTGGCGGCCTCCGGCTTCGTGGTCTTCGCCCTCTGGCTCGCGATCAGCCGGTACGGGACGATCTCGCTCGGGCAGGAGGGCGAGGAACCCGAGTTCCGGACGATCTCCTGGGTCGCGATGATGTTCAGCGCCGGCATGGGCATCGGCCTGATGTTCTACGGCGTGAGCGAGCCGCTGGCCCACTTCGTCCATCCGCCGCCCGGGACCCGTCCCGAGGACGCCGCCGAGGCCATGCAGACGGCGATGGCCACCACCCTCTTCCACTGGACCCTGCACCCCTGGGCCATCTACGCGGTCGTCGGCCTCGCCATCGCGTACAGCGCCTACCGGCGGCACCGGCGGCAGACGATCAGCTCGGTCTTCGTCCCCCTCATCGGGGAGAGGCGCGCCCACGGACCGCTCGGCCGGGTCATCGACATCCTCGCCATCTTCGCGACGCTCTTCGGGTCGGCGGCCTCGCTCGGACTCGGCGCCCTCCAGATCGGCAGCGGCTTCCAGGAGCTCGGCTGGATGGAGAAGGCCGGCACCGGCCTGCTGGTCGCGATCATCGCCGTCCTGACGGTCGCCTTCGTCGCCTCGGCGGTGTCGGGCGTCGAGAAGGGCATCCAGTGGCTGTCGAACATCAACATGGTGCTCGCCCTGGTCCTGCTGCTCTTCGTCTTCGTCGCGGGCCCCACCATCATCGTGCTCGACCTGCTGCCCACCTCCGTCGCCTCCTACTTCGGCGAACTCGCCCAGCTCGCCGGGCGCACCGAGGCCACCGGCAAGGGAGAGGTCGCCGACTGGCTCGCCAGCTGGACGGTCTTCTACTGGGCGTGGTGGATCTCCTGGACGCCCTTCGTCGGCATGTTCATCGCCCGGATCAGCCGGGGCCGGACGATCCGCCAGTTCGTCGGCGGCGTGATCCTGGTACCCAGCACGGTCAGCCTGGTGTGGTTCGCGGTCTTCGGCGGATCGGCGATCAGGCTGGAGGAGTCCGGGCAGCTCAAGGGCGTCGGCGACACCCCCGAGGCCCAGCTGTTCGGCGTCCTGCAGCAGTTCCCGGTCGCGACCCTGATGAGCATCCTGGTGATGGTCCTGGTCGGCATCTTCTTCGTCTCCGGGGCCGACGCCGCGTCGATCGTCATGGGCACGCTCTCCCAGAAGGGCGTCCTCGAACCCGCCCGGTGGGTCGTGATCTTCTGGGGGGTCGTCACCGGAGCCGTGGCGGCGGTCATGCTGCTCATCGGCGACGGTGAGGGCGACGCGCTGGCGGGGCTGCAGAACCTGACCATCCTGGTGGCCGCGCCCTTCACCCTCGTGATGATCGGCATGTGCGTGGCCCTGATGAGGGACCTGCGGCGCGACCCGCTGATCGTCCGGCGGGAGTTCGGTGTGGAGGCCGTCGAGTCCGCCGTCATCGAGGGGCACGCCAAGTACGACGGTGACTTCGAGATCCGGATCGGCCCCGGCACGGCGGAGGTCACCACCGACGAACGCCACAAGCAGGACCCGCCCGCCTGACCCCGTGCCGCGGCTCAGCCCACCAGCCGGGCCGCGGCACGCGCACAGCCCCACGCCACCGTCACCCCGGCGCCCCCGTGCCCGTAGTTGTGCACCAGCAGGCCACCGCCGGGCAGCTCCTCCGCCTCGATGCGCACCCCCGCGTCCCTGGCGGGCCGCAGCCCCACCCGGTGGCCGATGACACGGGCCCCGGCGATCTCCGGCCGCACCCGGGCGCACCGCTCCACGATCTCCCGCGCGGTACCGGGGTCGGGCTCCGTGCGGCGGTCGTCCACCTCCGCCGTCCCGCCCAGCAGCAGGCCGCCGGGCTGCGGGAAGAAGTACGTCGTCGCGCTCGACGCGGGATCGGCACGGGTGAACCACTCCTCGACGCCGGGGTTCTCCACCACCACCAGCTGGCCGCGGACCGGACGCACCCCGGCGTCCGGGACCAGCTCCCGGGCGCCGAGGCCGGTGCAGTTGACCACCACCCGGGCCTCGGCCGCCGCCTCCCCGAAACCGTCCACCGCGCGCCGCTCGACCACGCCTCCCGCAGCGGCCAGGCGCCCCTCCAGCCAGCGCAGGTGCACCGGCATGTCGATCAGCGGCAGGGTCACCCGCAGCCCCTCCGGCACCTCGGACACCTGGTCCAGCTCGCGGGCCCACGGCCCCAGCGCCGCCAGCCGCTCACCCCCGTGCACCCCGGCGACCCTCCGCACACCGGTCTCCGCGGGCGCCGCGGCCAGCTCCTCGTACACCCGGAGGGTCTCGACCGACCACCCGCTCACCAGGGCCCCGGGCTCGATCCGGTACGGCCACCACAGGGCGCCGGCCACCGCCGAGGTCGTCCCGGCCGCCGGATCCCGGGACCACACCCGCACCCGCAGGCCGCGCTCCGCCAGCTGCAGCGCCGTGGTCAGCCCGCTGACCCCGCCGCCCACCACGATCACGTCCGCCACCGCGCTCACCCCGTCCTCGCCCCGCCCCGCGTCCGCCGGGCACCGGACGGCCATGGTCGCACCCGGCTCCGGAGGGAGGCCCGGCCCCCGCGGTTCGTTAGGATCGTCACCCTGATGACTGCCACTCTCGTCGCCAAGGACCTCGCCGCCGGCCACGGCGACCGCACACTCTTCGCGGGACTCGACCTCGTGGTCGCCCCCGGCGACGTGATCGGTCTCGTCGGAGCCAACGGCGCGGGCAAATCCTCGCTGCTCCGCCTGCTCGCCGGCCTCGACCGCCCGGAGGAGGGGGAGCTGAGGCTCTCCCCGCCCACCGCCACCGTCGGACACCTCCCGCAGGAGCCCGAGCGGCGCGAGGGCGAGTCGGTCCGGGCGTTCCTCGCACGGCGCACCGGGGTCGCCGACGCCCAGGCCGCCATGGACGCGGCGACCCAGGCCCTGGTGGACGGCGCGCCCGGCGCCGACGACGCGTACTCCGAGACGCTGGAGCGGTGGCTGGCCCTCGGCGGCGCCGACCTGGACGAACGGGCCGAGGAGACCGCGGCCGACCTCGGCCTCACCGTCGGCCTCGACCAGCCGATGACCGCGCTCTCCGGCGGCCAGGCGGCCCGCGCGGGGCTCGCCTCACTGCTGCTCTCCCGCTACGACGTCTTCCTGCTCGACGAGCCCACCAACGACCTCGACCTCGACGGCCTGGAGCGCCTGGAGCGCTTCGTGTCCGGACTGCGCGCGGGGACCGTCGTCGTCAGCCACGACCGTGAGTTCCTCATGCGCACGGTCACCAAGGTGCTCGAACTCGACCTCGCCCAGCAGCAGATCAACCTCTACGGCGGCGGTTACGCCTCCTACCTGGAGGAGCGCGAGCGCGCCCGCACGCACGCCCGCGAGGAGTTCGAGGAGTACGCCGACAAGCGCTCCGCCCTGGAGGGGCGCGCCCAGATGCAGCGGGGCTGGATGGAGAAGGGCGTCAAGAACGCCCGCCGCAAGGCCACCGACAACGACAAGATCGGCCGCAAGTTCCGCAGCGAGTCCAGCGAGAAGCAGGCCGCCAAGGCCAAGCAGACCCAGCGCATGATCGAGCGCCTCGACGTCGTCGAGGAACCGCGCAAGGAGTGGGAGCTGCGGATGGAGATCGCCTCCGCCCCGCGCTCCGGTTCCGTCGTGGCCACCCTGCGCGACGCCGCCGTCCTCCGCGGCGGCTTCTCCTTCGGGCCGGCCAGCCTGCAGATCGACTGGGCGGACCGGGTCGCCATCACCGGCGCCAACGGAGCGGGCAAGTCCACCCTGCTCGCCGCGCTGCTCGGCAGGCTGCCGCTCGACGCGGGCCACGCGTCCCTCGGCCTCGGCGTCGTGGTGGGCGAGGTCGACCAGGCCCGCCGGCTGTTCCACGGCACCGAGAGCCTGCTGGACGCCTTCTGCGCGGCGGTCCCGGACACCGAGCCGGCCGAGGTGCGCACCCTGCTCGCCAAGTTCGGCCTGCGGGCCGCCCATGTGCTGCGCCCCGCCACGACGCTCTCGCCCGGCGAGCGCACCCGGGCCGGCCTCGCGCTCCTCCAGGGCAGGGGCGTCAACCTGCTGGTCCTGGACGAGCCGACGAACCACCTCGACCTTCCGGCCATCGAACAGCTGGAGTCGGCCCTGGACGCCTACACGGGGACGCTGCTGCTGGTCACCCACGACCGGCGGATGCTGGAGGCGGTCCGCACCACCCGCCGGGTCGAGGTGGCCGACGGCAAGGTCACCGAGTCCGGCTGACGCCGCCGCCCCGGCCGGCCCGTACCCGGCCCGCACCGGTGCCTGCCCGTGCCGGAGCGGCCGTGCGGCGGCCCGTGGGACGACGGCGGGCGGGCCCGGACGTACCTGGCGCCTGCCCGCACCGGAGCGGCCGCGCGGCGCCCCGTGGGACGACGGCGGGCGGGCGGGGTGCTCCCCGCCCGCCCTCGTCTCAGCGCTTGCGTCCGCCCTGGTCGGACCCGCCCGTCAGGCCCGCGCGCCGCAGCGCGTCGGCCATGGCGCTGTTCGCCGGAGCCGCGGCGGGGCGGCCTGCTCCGCCACCGCCCCCGTTCCCGCCGCCGCGCCGGTCACGGCGCTGACCGCCGCCGCCCTGACCGCCGCCGCTCTGTCCGCCGCCCTGACCGCCGCCACGGCGGCCGTCCTGGCCCTGCCGCTGCCGGGGCGGACGGTCCCCGCCGCCCTGCGCGTTCCGCTCCCGCTTCTGGCCCTGACCGCCGCCCTGGCCCGCCGCGGCCTCGTCGTCGAGGCGCAGGGTCAGCGACACCCGCTTGCGCGGGACGTCGACGTCCATGACCTTCACCTTCACGATGTCGCCCGGCTTCACGACGTCCCGCGGGTCCTTGACGAAGGTCCGCGACATCGCCGACACGTGCACCAGGCCGTCCTGGTGCACCCCGACGTCCACGAACGCGCCGAAGGCGGCGACGTTCGTCACCACCCCCTCCAGGACCATCCCCGGGACGAGGTCGCCGAGCTTCTCCACCCCCTCCTTGAAGGTGGCCGTCCGGAAGGCCGGGCGGGGGTCGCGGCCCGGCTTCTCCAGCTCGCCGAGGATGTCCGTCACCGTCGGCAGGCCGAACTTCTCGTCCACGAAGTCGTCCGGCCGCAGCGAGCGCAGCGTCGCCGTGTCGCCGATCAGCGAGGCGACGTCACCGCCGGTCCGCTTCACCATCGTCCGCACCACGGGGTACGCCTCGGGGTGCACGCTCGACGCGTCCAGCGGGTCGTCGCCGTCCCGGATGCGCAGGAAGCCCGCGCACTGCTCGTACGCCTTCGGCCCCAGCCTGGCCACGTCCTTGAGCGCCCGGCGGGAGCGGAAGGGGCCGTTCGTGTCCCGGTGCGTCACGATGTTCTCGGCCAGCCCCGAGCTGATGCCCGACACCCGCGAGAGCAGCGGCGCCGAAGCGGTGTTGACGTCGACGCCGACGCCGTTCACACAGTCCTCGACCACCGCGTCCAGGGAGCGCGACAGCTTCACCTCGGACAGGTCGTGCTGGTACTGCCCGACCCCGATCGACTTCGGGTCGATCTTCACCAGCTCGGCCAGCGGGTCCTGGAGCCTGCGCGCGATCGAGACGGCGCCGCGCAAGGACACGTCCATGTCCGGGAGTTCCTGCGAGGCGAACGCCGAGGCCGAGTACACGGAGGCGCCCGCCTCCGACACCATCACCTTGGTGAGCTTCAACTCCGGATGCCTGTCGCACAGTTCGCCGGCGAGCTTGTCCGTCTCGCGGGACGCCGTGCCGTTCCCGATCGCGATCAGATCGACCCGGTGCTCCCTGGCGAGACGCTCCAGCGTCGCCAGCGACTGGTCCCACCTGTTGGCCGGCACGTGCGGGTGGATCACCTCGGTCGCCACGACCTTGCCCGTCGCGTCCACGACCGCCACCTTCACGCCCGTACGGAATCCGGGGTCGAGCCCCAGGGTCGCCCGGGTGCCCGCCGGCGCGGCGAGCAGCAGGTCCCGCAGGTTGGACGCGAAGACGCGCACGGCCTCGTCCTCCGCGGCCGTCCGCAGCCGCAGCCGGAGGTCGATCCCCAGGTGCACGAGGATCCTGGTCCGCCAGGCCCAGCGGACCGTGTCCGCGAGCCACTTGTCCCCGGGCCGGCCGCGGTCGGCGACGCCGAACCGCCGGGCGACCATGGTCTCGTACGACGAGGGGCCGGGCTGCTCCGACGGCTCCTCCGGTTCCAGGACCAGATCGAGCACGTCCTCCTTCTCGCCGCGCAGCATCGCGAGGATCCGGTGCGAGGGCAGTGCGGTGAACGGCTCGGCGAAGTCGAAGTAGTCGGCGAACTTCGCGCCCGCCTCCTCCTTGCCGTCCCGCACCTTCGCGAGGACCCTGCCGCGCGACCACATGCGTTCGCGCAGCTCACCGGTCAGGTCGGCGTCCTCGGAGAAGCGTTCGGCGAGGATCGCCCGGGCGCCGTCCAGCGCCGCCTGCGGATCGGCGACCCCCCGTCCGTCGTCGACGAACGCGGCGGCGGCCGTCAGCGGGTCCACCGACGGGTCGCCGAGCAGCCCGTCGGCCAGCGGCTCCAGCCCGGCCTCGCGCGCGATCTGCGCCTTCGTCCGGCGCTTCGGCTTGAACGGCAGGTAGATGTCCTCCAGCCGGGCCTTGGTGTCCGCGGCCCGGATCCGCGCCTCCAGGTCCGCGTCGAGCCTGCCCTGCTCGCGCACGGAGTCGAGGATCGCCGCACGGCGGTCCTCCAGCTCCCGCAGATAGCGCAATCGCTCCTCCAGCGTGCGCAGTTGTGCGTCGTCGAGCATCTCGGTCGCTTCCTTGCGGTAGCGCGCGATGAACGGCACGGTCGACCCGCCGTCGAGCAAGTCGACGGCCGCCCTCACCTGACGCTCACGTACGCCGAGCTCCTCGGCGATCCTGCCTTCGATGGACGTCGTCACGGTTTTCCCGACTCGCCTTCTCGTACTGGCTGTGCTGGCTGTGCCACCGGGGTGGCCCACACCCGGGCGGACCCCTTTCGCCTGCATTGTGCCGGGTGGCCGGGGCCCGTGTCGCGTGACCTGCTCGATCACGGCCCCGGCGCGCCCGCGCGGGGGCCCGGCCGCGGACGCCGGACCCCCGCACCGCCCCGCCCGCGGGAGGGCTCAGCACGACCCCGGACATCGTCCTGACCCGCCTCCGCCCCGCTCGCGGGAGGGCTCAGCCCTTGCCGACCAGGTCCTCCGGGAACGCGCCGGCGGAGGCCGCCGCGAGCAGGAAGCCCCGGCCCAGCTCGGTGAGCCGTTCGACCCCGTCGGCCCCCAGGTGCGCGTAGGGCGCTTCGTCCATCCGGTCCGTCGCCTCCTCCAGCTCCGCGCGGAGCGCGGTGCCCGCGTCGGTCAGCTCGCCCCCGGCGTCCAGCACACCCCGGTCGCGCAGCCGCTCGACCGCCGCGTCCCAGTCCGGGCGCCGCCAGCCGCGGGTGGCGAGGATCCAGCGCGGTGCCATGCCCTTGCCGGTGGCGGTGTGGCTGACCAGCGCCTCCAGCGGGTCCAGACCGGCCGACAGGAGCGCGGCCAGGTGCCCGTCGCCGCGGTGCTCGCGCAACAGCGTCGCCGCGTGCCAGTAGGCCAGGTGCGGCTGGTCCGGCACCGGGAGATCGGCGTGCGCGGCGTACAGCGGGCGGGCGTGCCGGGTGCAGGCCTCTGCGGCCCGCAGGGCCAGTCCGGCCGCCTCCGCCATCTCCGGGGAGGCGACGGTCTCCTCGCCGAGCACCCGGCGCAGCGTCGAGTCGACCGCCCGCAGCCGTGCGTCGAGGGCCGCCTGCGGGGTGAGGTCCGACCAGACGGACGGCAGGTGGCGGGCCACCAGCTCGTCGTTGAAGTTGTAGAAGGACGCGGTGACCGCGCCCGCGCCGACCGCACCGAAGGCGGCGGCGCGCGAGGCGAAGTAGACGCGGCCGGCGTCCTGCACGCCGAGCTCCGCGAACTCCTTGCCGAGGTCGGGGGAGAAGTAGACACAGGAGTGCAGCGGGTTGACCGCGTTGTGGCAGCGGCGTCCGGCACGCGGGGCGAGAGTACTCATACCCTGCACGTTACCGACTGGTCGGTACGGGGGACAGGCCCGGGGCCTCCCGCACGGTCCCCGTGGCCGGAAAGACCGGAAAGACCGGGCGGGCACCGTTCCGGGCGAGCGCGCCGGGAGGCCCGCCCCGCTGCGGGGGCGGCGGGCGAGCGGACCGGTCCGTCAGGCGGCCGGCTTCGTCCTCAGGCGGAGGACGCGTCCCCCGCGGTCCAGGTGAAGCGGGGGTCCCGGCGCTCCAGGAAGGCGGCGACCCCCTCCGCGGTGTCGCCGCTCCCGCGTGCCTGCCGCGACCAGTGGGCGTCCCGGTCCGTCCGGCCGTCGGCGAACTCCTTCGCCGCGGCCTGGGTCAGCTGCGCACGCGAGGTCAGGACGCGGGCGAAGCCGCGGACCCGCTCCGCCAGCCCGCCCCGGGGCAGCACCTCGTCCACCAGCCCCGTCCGCAGCGCCCGTTCCGTCCCGATCAGCTCGCCCGAGAACAGCAGGAACTTCGCGGTGGCCGGGCCGACGAGCGCCACCAGTCTGCGCGTCGACGACGCGGGGTAGACGATCCCGAGCTTCGCCGGAGTGACCCCGAAGGACGCGCCCTCCTCGGCGAACCGCAGGTCGCAGGCGGCCGCGAGCTGGCTGCCGCCGCCCACGCAGTGGCCGCGCACGGCGGCCAGCGTCGGCCCGGGGAAGGCGGCCAGCGCCTCCTCGGCCCGCACCGCCAGCGCCTGCGGCCGGCCGGCCGGGTCCCGCAGGGAGGAGATGTCCGCCCCCGCGCAGAAGGTGTCGCCGGCGCCGGTGAGCACGAGGACGCGCACCCCGGGGTCGTCGGCCAGCTCCTCCAGCAGCACGGGCAGGGCCTCCCACATGTCGGCGGTCATGGCGTTCCGCTTGGCGGGGTTGCTGATGACGACGGTCGCCACGCCGTCCGCGACCGTGTGCTCCAGCCGCGGCCCGGATCCCGCCGCCCGCTCCCTGAGGTCCATGCGCCGGATGCTATCCGCACGGTCCGAACCTATGATCAAGAAGGGGCCGCGAAGCGCGTACCACGAGGAGCCGTCGATGGCCGGACCCACGACCGAGGAGAAGAAGCTCCACCGGAGCTTCGGGAGGCTCGCCGTACTCGGCGCCCTGCTGGTCGTCGCGGGGCTCGTCGGCCTCGTGTACACCGGCGTGGCCACCCTCACCTCGATGATCCTGTTCGGCTGGCTGCTGCTCGTCGGCGGTCTGGTCGGCCTCGCGCACACCGTCCAGGCGCGCGGCACCGCCTACTTCTGGCTCGGTGCGGTGGTCGCCGCGCTCAACATCGCCGCGGGGATCGTCGTCATCAAGAACCCGGTCGGTTCGGCCGAGGCGCTGACCATGTTCGCGGCGCTGCTCTTCCTCACCGGGGGAGTGTTCCGGCTCGTCGGCAGCGTCGTCGTCCGGGGGCCGCAGTTCGGCTGGACCCTGCTGCAGGGCGCCTTCGGGCTGCTGCTGGGGGTGCTGGTGCTCGTCGACTGGCCCCACAGCAGCCTCTACGTGCTCGGCTGCTTCTTCTCCCTGGCGCTGCTGTTCGACGGTCTCGGGCTCATCGCCATCGGGGTGGGCGGCAGACGGGTCGTCAGCCTGGTGACGGACCAGATGAAGCCCCAAGAAGGTGAGAAGTAGTCCCGTTCGTTGACGACGTCATTCCCGCTCGGTCACATGGGGCCTACAACTGGCCACTTGTGGTCAGTGCGGCGATCCGGACCATGCGCGTCCCGACACTCGGTACTCAAGGTCGGTGCTGGGCGAGTCGAGAGCGGGTGGCGGTCCATGGAGAGCCGTGGGAGTGTTCCGGCTCGTCCCGTGTCGTACGAGGGCGTGTGGCGCTTCACCGCGCCCGCTGTCGACGTCTCGGTGCCGCAGGCCCGGCACGCGGTCCGGGACCTGATCGACCGGCAGGGCGTGCCGGTGGCGGACGACGTCCTCCAGGGGATGCTGGTGATCGTGTCGGAGCTGGTCACCAACGCCGTCCGGCACGCGGCACTGCTCTCGCCCGAGCTGGCCGTGGAGGTGGCCATCGGCGCGGAGTGGATCCGCGTCTCGGTCGAGGACAACCACCCCTACCGCCCGACGGCGCTCGTCACCGACCACGCCCAGACCGGCGGCCGCGGCCTGCTCCTGGTCCGTGAGATCACCGCCGAGGCGGGCGGCACCTGCGACGTGGAGCACACCGCGGGCGGCGGCAAGATCATCTGGGCGGCGCTGCCCCTCGGTACGCAGCTCTGACCGCCCCGTGCGGGGCCCGCGGCCTCACCAGCCGGCGGACGGCCCCGTCAGCTCCCTGACCGCGGGACGCGCGGCGTCCAGCACGGTCATGAACCACGCCGAGAACGGCGCGGCGGCATGGCGCTCCGCCAGCTCACCGGCCGTCACGAACGCGGTCTCGCCGACCTCCTCCTCGTCCGGCCGCAGATGCTCCTGCACCAGGCCGACGAACAGGTGGTTGAACTCCTGCTCCACCAGGCCCGACGCCGGATCGGGGTGGTTGTAGCGGACCGTGCCCGCCGCAGCGAGCAGCGAGGGCGAGACCCCCAGCTCCTCGTACGTGCGCCGGGCCGCCGCCGCGAACGGCGCCTCCCCCGGGTACGGGTGGCCGCAGCAGGTGTTGGACCACACGCCCGGCGAGTGGTACTTGCCGAGCGCACGGCGCTGGAGCAGCAGGCGTCCCTGCTCGTCGAAGAGGAAGACGGAGAAGGCGCGGTGCAGCTGGCCGGGCGCCTGGTGGGCGGCCAGCTTCTCCGCGGTGCCGATGGTCGTGCCGTCTTCGTCGACCAGTTCGAGCATGATCGCGTCTGCAGTGCCGTTCGACGAGCTGTGCGCCGCGGTGGCTGGTGTGGTCGGCATACCCATCCTTCGCTTTGGTTCCCGGCCTCGTGCGCCGGGCCCCTCGAGTGCGGTCAAGTCTGCCGTACAAAAGCCGCTTGTCCGCACTTCGGGTGGTGGCATGTCCGCCCCGCCGCCCACGACGGCCGGGGCGGAAGGACACCGTGCCGGACGCGGAGGCCGCCGGGTGAAGGACCGTGCCCCCCTTGACCGGCACGGAATCGTCCGCGGCCGGCACGGCCGCGCCGCGCTCAGTGGCAGAGCCGCGCCTCGTGCTCCGCGTGGCCGCTGGGCTCCAGCTGGAAGGTGCAGTGCTCGACGTCGAAGTGATGGCCGAGGCAGCCCTGGAGGTCGTGCAGCAGCTTCTCGTGTCCGACCGAGTCCAGCATCTCCTGGTGCACGACCACGTGGGCCGACAGGACCGGCATGCCCGAGGTGATCGTCCAGGCGTGCAGGTCGTGCACGTCCAGCACGCCGGGCAGGGCCGTGATGTGTGCGCGCACCTCGTCCATGTCCACCCCCTCGGGCGCCGACTCCAGCAGCACGTCGAGGGTCTCCCGCAGGAGCTTGACCGTACGGGGGACGATCATCAGGCCGATCAGGAGCGAGGCGATGGGGTCGGCGGCCTGCCAGCCGGTGGCCATGATGATGCCCGCCGACACCAGCACCGTCACCGAACCCAGGGTGTCCGCGACCACTTCGAGGTACGCCCCGCGCACGTTCAGGCTGTCCCGCTGGCCGCGCACCAGCAGCGACAGCGAGACGACGTTGGCCACCAGGCCGACCGCCGCGAAGGCGATGGCGAGGCCGCCCCTGGTCTCCGCCGGGGTGATGAAGCGGTCCACCGCCTCGAAGACCAGGAAACCGCCGACGCCCAGGAGCAGCAGGCAGTTGGCGAGCGCGGCGAGGATCTCGGCACGGGCGAACCCGAAGGTGCGGTTGGGGCCCGCCGGCCGGTTGGCGAAGTGGATGGCCAGCAGGGCCATGCCCAGCCCCAGCGCGTCGGTCGCCATGTGCGCCGCGTCCGCGATCAGGGCGAGCGAGTCGGCGAGGAGCCCGCCGACGATCTCCATGACCATGACGCCGAGCGTGATGCCCAGGGCGACCCGGAGCCGGCCCCGGTACGCGGCGGCGGCGGTCCCCGTCGGGGGCGGTCCTCCGTGCAGGTGCCCGTGATCGTGGCCAGCCCCCATGCGAACGCCTCCGTGTACCCGTCGTGCCCCGCGGACGTACCTCGCCCGACGCGGTCAGTGAACTACGGCGGAGGGAGGCGGGGCAACACGGCACTGAACACCGTTGTCATGTGCTCTGACCTGCGGAAACGATCGCAGGTCAGCGCGTCGCGGAGGTGGGACCTACCCCGCGGTGCGGGCCTCGGGGTGGCGCAGGCACCAGCCCTCCCAGGCCGACTCCACCATCTCGCGCACGCCGCGGTGCGCCGTCCAGCCCAGCCGCTCGGTCATCCGGTCGGCCGACGCCACGGCCCTGGCGGCGTCTCCCGGCCGGGGCGGATCCACCACGGGACGGATGTGCAGACCGGTGACCTCGCCGACCAGCTCGGCGAGGTCGCGCACCGACACGCCCTCGCCCCGGCCGATGTTCACGGTGAGGTCGCCGCCGGGGTGCGCCTCCAGGTGGCCGGCGACGGCGAGGTGCGCCTCCGCCAGGTCGGCGACGTGGATGTAGTCGCGCACACAGGTGCCGTCCGGGGTCGGATAGCCGTCACCGAAGATCCGCGGCGCCTCGCCCCGGGTCAGCCGCTCGAAGAACATCGGCACGACGTTCGAGACGCCGGTGTCGGCCAGCTCGGGCCCGGCGGCGCCGGCCACGTTGAAATAGCGCAGGCAGGCCGTCGAGATCCCGTGCGCCCGGCCCGCCGCCCGCACCAGCCACTCCCCGGCGAGCTTCGTCTCGCCGTACGGGTTGATCGGCGCGCAGGGCGTCCCCTCCGTGACGAGGTCCACGTCCGGGACGCCGTAGACCGCCGCCGACGAGGAGAGGAGGAAGCGCCGCACCCCGGCC
This sequence comes from Streptomyces sp. NPDC006296, assembly GCF_040613235.1. NCBI lineage: Bacteria > Bacillati > Actinomycetota > Actinomycetes > Kitasatosporales > Streptomycetaceae > Streptomyces > Streptomyces sp. NPDC006296. The sequence continues at coordinate 186,018 of NZ_JBEXRT010000002.1, forward strand.
GCCACCACGGCCTCCAGCAGCACGCCGAGAGCGGCGACGTTCTCCCGGTAGTACAGCAGCGGCTTCTCGACGGACTCGCCGACCTGCTTCTTCGCCGCGAGGTGCACCACCCCCGTGACGGCGTGCTCCGCCAGGACCCGGTCGAGCACCGCGCGGTCCGAGACCGATCCCCGCACCAGGGTGACCTCCGCGGACAGCCGCTCCGCGATGCCGGACGACAGGTCGTCGAGGACGACGACCCGTTCTCCGGCGGCCGTCATGGCCTTCGCCACATGTGCCCCGATGTAGCCGGCTCCGCCTGTGATCAACCACGTCATGCAGGTCAGCTTATGCGCTGCCCGGACGTGGTTTGTGGGGCGAGGCGTTGATCGACCATGATGATCGCGAACGGCGCCGCATCATGGCCGATTCGCCCGAACGGAGCACAAACGGGTGGTGAACTCGGCCTTCCGTTCATCCGATAGCCTCAGCCGACGTGCCGCCGGCCCACCCCCGGGCCGCTGTGCCGCGCGCCGTTCCCGTCCGCACCAAGGAGTGAGTTCGTCTGTCGACCGCCATCCTCACCGGTGCGCCCGTACCCGGATCGTCGCTGGCGGACGATCTGCGGTCACTCGGCTTTGACGTGACTGCCGCAGCCGACGCCGACGAGGCCGCCGAGCTGCTCACCACGGTCCCCGCGAGCAGCCGTGTCGCGCTCGTGGACACACGCTTCGTCGGGCACGTCCACGCCCTCAGGCTCGGACTCACCGACCCCCGCTTCGCCGCCGCCTCCATCCCCGGAGCGCTCACCGCGCGGCCCGAGGCCCGCCCGGCGCTGCTCCGCGCCCTGCGGCGGACCGCCGCAGCAGGGACACCGGCCGGCGCGGACGCGACCGCCGCCGGGGACCGCACGGTGCCCGGCCGGCTGGCCGTCGAGCTGGACGCGGACGGCACCGCCGTGCAGCGTCCCGAACTCGGTTCGCTCACCGCCGCGGTGCCGGACGGCCCGGAGGAGCGGGAGACCGCCCGGACCGCCGTGGCCGCCGTCGACGACGAGGCCGTCCGGCTGCGCAGCGCGGTCAAGGCGCACGACGGCTTCTTCACCACCTACTTCATCAGCCCGTACTCCCGCTACATCGCCCGCTGGTGCGCCCGCCGCGGCCTCACCCCGAACCAGGTCACCACGGCCTCGCTGGTCACCGCGCTGATCGCGGCGGGCTGCGCCGCGACCGGCACCCGCGGCGGCTACGTCGCGGCCGGGCTGCTCCTGCTGTTCTCCTTCGTCCTCGACTGCACGGACGGGCAGCTCGCCCGGTACTCGCTGCAGTACTCGACGATGGGCGCCTGGCTGGACGCCACCTTCGACCGGGCCAAGGAGTACGCGTACTACGCGGGCCTCGCCCTCGGCGCCGCCCGCGGCGGCGACGACGTATGGGTCCTGGCGCTCGGCGCGATGGTCCTCCAGGCGTGCCGCCACGTCGTCGACTTCTCGTTCAACGAGGCCAACCACGACGCGGTGTCCAACACCAGCCCCACCGCCGCCCTCTCCGACCGGCTCGACAGCGTCGGCTGGACGGTCTGGCTGCGCCGGATGATAGTCCTGCCCATCGGCGAACGCTGGGCCATGATCGCCGTGCTCACCGCCGTGACCACGCCCCGGATCGTCTTCTGCGCCCTGCTCATCGGCTGCGCCCTGGCCGCCTGCTACACCACGGCGGGCCGGCTGCTCCGCTCGCTGACCCGCAAGGCCCGGCGCACCGACCGCGCCGCCCGGGCGCTGGCCGACCTGGCCGACTCGGGTCCGCTCGCCCAGGCCGTCGCCGCCGTGCTCCGGCGCCCCGGCGGCTCCTTCACCGCCCCGCTCCTGGCGATCGCCGGAGCCCTGGTCATCGTGGGCGCGGCCCTCTTCACGCCCTACGGCGGCTGGCCGGTCGTCGGTGCGGCGGCCGTGTACGCGGTCCTTTCCGGACTCGCCGTCTCGCGGCCGCTCAAGGGCGCCCTCGACTGGCTCGTCCCGCCGGTCTTCCGGGCCGCCGAGTACGGCACGATCCTGGCGCTGGCCGCCCGCAGCGAGGTGCCGCACGCCGTCCCCGCGGCGTTCGGCCTGGTCTCGGCCGTCGCCTACCATCACTACGACACGGTGTACCGCATCCGGGGCGGCACCGGGGCGCCTCCCACGTGGCTGGTGCGCGTCATCGGCGGGCACGAGGGCCGCACCCTGGTCGTGGCCGTCCTCGCCGCCGTACTCATCCACGGCTCAGGTTTCACCACGGCCCTCACCGCGCTCGCGGGCGCCGTGGCCCTGGTGGTGCTCGTGGAGTCCATCCGCTTCTGGGTGTCCTCCTCGGCCCCCGCCGTACACGACGAAGGAGAACTCGCATGATCGGCCTCGTACTGGCTGCCGGTGCCGGACGCCGTCTGCGTCCCTACACGGACACGCTGCCCAAGGCCCTGGTGCCGGTGGACGGCGAGAAGACGGTCCTGGACCTGACGCTGGCCAACTTCGCGGAGGTCGGGCTCACCGAGGTCGCCGTCGTCGTCGGCTACCGCAAGGAGGCGGTCTACGCCCGCAAGGCCGAGTTCGAGGCGACGTACGGGGTCACCCTGACGCTGATCGACAACGACAAGGCCGAGGAGTGGAACAACGCCTACTCCCTCTGGTGCGCGCGCGAGGTCCTGAAGAAGGGCGTCATCCTCGCCAACGGCGACACCGTGCACCCGGTCTCCGTCGAGAAGACCCTCCTGGACGCCCGCGGCGAGGGCCGGAAGATCATTCTCGCCCTCGACACGGTGAAGAACCTCGCCGACGAGGAGATGAAGGTCATCACCGAGGACGGCAAGGGCGTCCGGCGGATCACCAAGCTGATGGACCCGGCCACCGCGACCGGTGAGTACATCGGCGTCACGCTGATCGAGCCCGAGGCCGCCGACGAGCTCGCCGACGCCCTGCGGACCACCTTCGAGCGCGACCCCGACCTGTACTACGAGGACGGCTACCAGGAGCTCGTGAACCGCGGCTTCACCGTCGACGTGGCGCCCATCGGCGAGGTGACCTGGGTCGAGATCGACAACCACGACGACCTCGCCCGGGGCAGGGAGATCGCGTGCCGGTACTGACCCGCCTCATCCCGTCCCCGGTCGTCGTCGACATCCGGCGCGGCGCGATGGACGATCTGGCCGGTCTCCTCGCCGACCAGCGGATCTCCTCCTCGGGCAAGCTCGCCGTCGCGATCAGCGGCGGTTCCGGGCGCGCCCTGCGGGAGAGGCTCGCCCCGGTGCTGCCGGGTGCCGACTGGTACCCGGTCGCCGACGGCACGATCGACTCCGCGGTACGGCTCGCCGACGGCATCAAGGGCACCCGCTACGACGCGGTGGTCGGCCTCGGCGGCGGCAAGATCATCGACGTGGCGAAGTACGCCGCGGCGCGGGTGGGCATGCCTCTGGTGGCCGTCGCGACGAACCTGTCGCACGACGGGCTCTGCTCCCCGGTCGCGACCCTGGACAACGACAACGGACGCGGCTCCTACGGGGTCCCCACGCCGATCGCCGTGGTCATCGACCTCGACGTGATCCGCGAGGCGCCCGCGCGGTACGTGCGCTCCGGCGTGGGCGACGCGGTCTCCAACATCTCCTGCGTCGCGGACTGGGAGCTCGCCCACGAGGTACGGCGCGAGGACATCGACGGGCTCGCGGCGGCCATGGCCCGGCAGGCCGGCGAGGCCGTGCTGCGCCACCCCGGAGGCGTCGGCGACGACGCCTTCCTGAAGGTGCTCGCCGAGGGCCTGGTCCTCACCGGCATCTCGATGTCGATCGCCGGGGACTCCCGGCCCGCCTCCGGCGCCTGTCACGAGATCAACCACGCCTTCGACCTGCTGTACCCGAAGCGCGCGGCCAGCCACGGGGAGCAGGTCGGCCTCGGCGCCTGCTTCGCCATGCACCTGCGAGGCGCGCGCGAGGAGTCCGTCCAGATGGCGTCCGTGCTGCGGCGCCACGGGCTGCCGGTGCTGCCCGACGAGATCGGCTTCACCACCGAAGAGTTCGTGCGGGCGGTCGACTACGCCCCGCAGACGCGTCCGGGACGCTTCACGATCCTGGAACACCTCAACCTCTCCACCGACCAGATCAGGGACGCGTACGCCGACTATGCAAAAGCCATCCATAGCTGAACTCCGCCCGGTCGTGCACCCCCCGGGTGTGAAGGACCGGCGCAGCGGCGAGCACTGGGCGGGTCGGCTCTACATGCGCGAGATCTCGCTGCGCATCACCCGCCGCCTGGTGGTCACCTCGGTCACGCCCAACCAGCTGACCTACGTGATGACCGTCGCCGGTGTGCTGGCGGCTCCCGCGCTCCTCGTCCCGGGCATCCCCGGTGCCCTGCTCGGCGTCCTCGCGGTCCAGCTCTACCTGCTGTTCGACTGCGTCGACGGCGAGGTGGCCCGCTGGAAGAAGCAGTTCTCGCTGGGCGGGGTCTACCTGGACCGGGTGGCGGCCTACCTCTGCGACGCTGCGGTGCTGGTCGGCTTCGGCCTGCGTGCCGCCGACCTGTGGGGCCCCGGACGGATCGACTGGCTGTGGGCCTTCCTCGGGACGCTCGCCGCGCTGGGCGCCATCCTGATCAAGGCCGAGACCGACCTCGTCGGTGTCGCACGCCACCAGGGCGGGCTGCCGCCCGTGGAGGAGGCGGCGTCCGAGCCGCGCTCCTCCGGCATGGCGCTGGCCCGTCGCGCCGCGGGCGCGCTCAAGTTCCACCGGCTGATCCTCGGCATCGAGGCGTCGCTGGTCATCCTGGTCACGGCGGTGCTCGACACGGTCAGGGACGACCTCTTCTTCAGCCGTCTCGCCGTCGCGGTCCTGGCCGGCATCGCCCTCCTCCAGACCCTCCTGCACCTCGTCTCGATCCTGGCGTCCAGCAGGCTGAAGTGAGCTCTCCCATGAAACTCGGCGCGGTCATCATCACCATGGGCAACCGCCCCGACGAACTGCGCGCCCTCCTCGATTCGGTCGCCGGGCAGGACGGCGACCGGATCGAGGTGGTCGTCGTCGGCAACGGCGCCCCGGTCCCGGACGTCCCCGCGGGCGTGCGGACCGTCGAGCTGCCCGAGAACCTCGGTATCCCGGGCGGCCGCAACGTCGGCATCGAGGCCTTCGGCCCGTCCGGGGCCGACGTGGACGCCCTGCTCTTCCTCGACGACGACGGGCACCTGCCGAACTCCGACACCGCCGAGCTCTGCCGGCAGGCGTTCGAGGCCGACCCCAGGCTCGGCATCGTCACCTTCCGCATCGCGGATCCGGACACCGGCGCCACCCAGCGGCGCCACGTGCCCCGGCTGCGCGCGGCCGACCCGATGCGCTCGTCCCGCGTCACGACCTTCCTCGGCGGGGCGAACGCCGTGCGCAGCCAGGTGATCGCCGAGGCGGGCCCGCTCCCCGGCGAGTTCTTCTACGCGCACGAGGAGACCGACCTCGCCTGGCGTGCCCTGGACGCCGGCTGGATGATCGAGTACCGGGCCGACATGGTGCTCAACCACCCCACCACCGCCCCCTCGCGGCACGCGGTCTACCACCGCATGGTGGCCCGCAACCGCGTCTGGCTGGCCCGCCGCAACCTGCCCGCGCCGCTGGTGCCCCTCTACCTCGGGGTCTGGCTGCTTCTCACCCTCGTCCGCCGGCCCTCCCTGCCGGCCCTCAGGGCCTGGTTCGGCGGCTTCCGTGAGGGCTGGACCGAGCCCTGCGGACCCCGGCGCCCCATGAGGTGGCGTACGGTGTGGCGGCTGACCAGGCTGGGCCGCCCGCCGGTCATCTGAGAGGCTCACCTCTGAGACCATGAGCTGTATGCATTTCGTACGGGGATCCTGTCCGCCTTGGCCGCGCCCGCGACCGGCTGCGCATTGTGAAGACGAGAGTTCTTAACTGTGAGTGACACGACCCAAGACGGCGGGGTTGCCCTGAGCAGCCCGCCGTCCGCCGACGAGGGCCTGAGCGCGAGCCGGCTGGCCGAGAAGTACGGCCTGACGGTGAGCGGCGCCCGGCCCGGGCTGTTCGCGTACATCCGGCACCTCTGGGGCCGCCGGCACTTCATCCTGGCGTTCTCCAGGGCCAAGCTGACCGCTCAGTACAGCCAGGCCAAGCTCGGCCAGCTGTGGCAGGTGGCCACACCGCTGCTCAACGCCCTGGTCTACTTCCTGATCTTCGGACTGATCCTGGGCACCCGGAAGGGGATCACCCAGGAGGTCTTCATCCCCTTCCTGGTGACCGGCGTCTTCGTCTTCACCTTCACCCAGAGCTCGGTCATGGCGGGTGTGCGCTCCATCTCGGGCAACATCGGCCTGGTCCGGGCGCTGCACTTCCCCCGGGCCTCGCTCCCCGTCTCGTTCTCGCTGCAGCAGCTCCAGCAGCTGCTGTTCTCGATGATCGTGCTGGTGGCCGTGGCGGTGGGCTTCGGGAGCTATCCGAAGCTCTCCTGGCTGCTCGTCGTCCCGGCGCTCGCCCTGCAGTTCCTTTTCAACACCGGTCTGGCGCTGGTCATGGCGCGGCTCGGCAGCAAGACCCCGGACCTGGCCCAGCTGATGCCGTTCGTCATGCGGACCTGGATGTACGCCTCCGGCGTCATGTTCTCGATCCCCGTGATGCTGGCGGACAAGCCGCAGTGGATCGCCGACGTGCTGCAGTACAACCCGGTGGCGATCTACATGGACCTGGTGCGCTTCGCGCTCATCGACGGCTACGGCGCGGACAACCTGCCCCAGCACGTCTGGGCCGTCGGGCTCGCCTGGGCGCTGGTGGTCGGCGTCGTGGGCTTCGTGTACTTCTGGAAGGCAGAGGAACGGTACGGTCGTGGCTGAGGAAACGTCCCAGGGGCACATCCCCACCGTGATCGCGGACGACGTGCACATCGTGTACCGGGTCAACGGCACGGGCGGCGGCAAGGGAAGCGCCACCGCGGCGCTGAGCCGGATCATGCGGCGAGGCAAGGGCGAACCGCGCGGTGTGCGCAAGGTGCACGCGGTGCGCGGTGTCTCCTTCACCGCCTACCGCGGCCAGGCCATCGGCCTGATCGGCACCAATGGTTCGGGCAAGTCCACCCTGCTGCGGGCCATCGCCGGCCTGCTGCCGACCGAGCACGGCAAGGTGTACACCGACGGCCAGCCCTCGCTGCTCGGGGTCAACGCGGCCCTGATGAGCGATCTGACCGGCGAGCGCAACGTCGTGCTCGGCGGGCTCGCGATGGGCATGAGCCGCGAGGAGATCCGTACCCGCTACCAGGACATCGTGGACTTCTCGGGGATCAACGAGAAGGGCGACTTCATCACGCTGCCGATGCGGACGTACTCGTCCGGCATGGCGGCCAGGCTGCGCTTTTCGATCGCGGCCGCCAAGAACCACGACGTCCTCATGATCGACGAGGCGCTGGCCACCGGTGACCGCAAGTTCCGGGTGCGCTCCGAGGAGCGGATCCGCGAGCTGCGCAAGGAGGCGGGCACCGTCTTCCTGGTCAGCCACAACAACAAGACGATCAGGGACACCTGTGACCGTGTGCTGTGGCTGGAGAAGGGCGAGCTCCTGATGGACGGTCCCACCGAAGAGGTGCTGAAGGCCTACGAGCAGGAGACGGGCAAGTAGCTGCCGTGCGTGCGTGCGGCCCCGCCGGAGCACGGCGGGGCCGCACGCCGGTCGGCGACGGGCGGTGCGCACGGCCGCGGGCGCTTCCGGGCGGATCTCCTCCCGGCGGATGACGTCAACGCGTCCCCGCCCGAGGAACGTTGACGGAGTCCGCGGTGCCCCGCGAGGACGCGCAGCACCCCGCCGGGGCTGCGTGGGCCGTACAACGTAAGCTGTGACGGTGCTGATTCGCGCCGATGTGAGGGCGTATGCCCCGATGCATCGCCCGTTGTGAGCAGGTCGCACTCGGCCGGACGAGCGGCGTGTCCGAAAAGGGATGTTTTGGGTCAGCAGTGTAGAACGGGAGATGTGACGGCAATGAGGGAAGATCTCCAGCTCCTGCGCGGTATCGCCGTCTCCGCGTCCCGTGGTGAGCGGTGACCCGCGACCGGCGCGCGCGCACCGACGCCGCCACCGCCACGCTCGACAAGGCCGCGGACGAGAACTTCCCCGTGGCCCCCTTCTTCCTGCCCCGCGCCTGGCGCGACGACCTGATGGCCGTCTACGGGTTCGCCCGCCTCGTCGACGACATCGGTGACGGCGACCTCGCCCCCGGCGGAGCGGACGCCCGCCACCTCGGCCTCGACCCCGGACAGGGCGAGGACCGGCTCGCCGCGCTGGACGCCCTCGAAGCCGACCTGCACCGCGTCTTCTCGCCCACCGGCGACGGCCCGCGCCACCCCCTGATGCGCGCACTGCGCCCCACCGTGCGGCGCTGCGCGCTCACCCCCGAACCCTTCCTCGGGCTCCTCGAAGCCAACCGGCAGGACCAGAAGGTCCGCCGCTACGGGACCTACGGCGACCTGCTCGCCTACTGCGAGCTCTCCGCCAACCCCGTCGGCCGCCTCGTCCTGCAGATCACCGGCACCGCCAGCCCCGAGCGGATCCGCCGCTCCGACGCCGTCTGCACCGCGCTGCAGATCGCCGAGCACCTCCAGGACGTCGCCGAGGACCTCGGCCGCGACCGGATCTACCTGCCCGCCGAGGACATGGCCCGCTTCCACGTCGGCGAGCGTGACCTGGCGGCGCCGTCCGCCGGAGCGGCGGTGCGCTCCCTCGTCGCGTTCGAGGCGGAGCGCGCCCGCGAGCTGCTCGACGAGGGCGTCCCGCTGGTGGGCAGCGTCCACGGCCGCCTCAGGCTGCTGCTCGCCGGATTCGTCGGCGGCGGGCGCGCCGCCCTCGCCGCGGTCTCCGCCGCGGGTTTCGACGTACTGCCCGGACCGCCCGTACCCACCGCGCCGAGACTGCTGCGCGAGGTGGGAGACGTCCTGCGAAGAGCGCACAGAGAGGGGTGAGCCGGACCGTGGAGGGACAGACGACGTACATGTCGGCACCGGTACAGGCCGCGTACAGCTACTGCGAGGCCGTCACCGGACAGCAGGCCCGTAATTTCGCGTACGGCATCCGACTGCTGCCGTACGAGAAGCGGCAGGCCATGTCGGCGCTGTACGCCTTCTCCCGTCGGGTCGACGACATCGGCGACGGCGAGCTGGACCCGGAGACCAAGCGCACCCGGCTGGAGGAGACCCGGGGGCTGCTCGGCCGCATCCGGGACGACGCCGTCGACGAGGACGACACCGACCCGGTCGCGGTCGCGCTGGCCGACGCCACGCGCCGCTTCCCGCTCCCGCTCGGCGGCCTCGACGAGCTCATCGACGGCGTGCTGATGGACGTGCGCGGGGCGACGTACGAGACCTGGGACGACCTGAAGACGTACTGCCGGTGCGTCGCGGGCGCCATCGGTCGCCTCAGCCTGGGTGTCTTCGGCACGGCTCCGGGCACCCCCGGGGCCGAGCGGGCCGCCGAGTACGCCGACACCCTCGGTCTCGCGCTCCAGCTGACGAACATCCTCCGCGACGTCCGCGAGGACGCCGGCAACGGGCGCACCTACCTGCCGGCCGACGACCTCGCCAAGTTCGGCTGCTCCGCCGGCTTCCACCGGGCCACCCCGCCGCCCGGGTCCGACTTCGCCGGCCTGGTGCACTTCGAGGTGCGCCGCGCCCGGGCGCTCTTCGCCGAGGGCTACCGGCTGCTCCCCATGCTGGACCGGCGCAGCGGTGCCTGCGTGGCGGCCATGGCCGGGATCTACCGCAGGCTCCTCGACCGGATCGAGCGCGACCCCGAGGCGGTCCTGCGGGGCAGGGTCTCGCTGCCCGGCCACGAGAAGGCGTACGTCGCGGTGCGCGGCCTCTCCGGCCTCGACGCCCGGTACGTCTCCCGCCGGACGGCCCGGGGGAGGGTCTCGTGACGGGTGCGGACCGACCCGCGGGACGGGCAACCCCGCACCGCCCCGGTGCGTCCCTCTCTCCGGCGGCACGGCGTGTGGCGCCGACCGCGGTGACACGGCGAAGGGAGCGCGCATGACCGGCCACAGCCCCCGTGCCTCCCGTGCGGTGGTCGTCGGCGGCGGGCTGGCGGGCGTGACCGCCGCACTGCGGCTGGCCGACGCGGGAATCGACGTGACGCTGCTCGAAGGCCGCCCCCGGCTCGGCGGGCTCGCCTTCTCCTTCCGGCGCGGCGACCTGTCCGTGGACAACGGCCAGCACGTCTACCTGCGCTGCTGCACGGCCTACCGCGGGTTCCTCGACCGGATCGGGGGCGCGCACCTCGCCCCGCTCCAGGACCGGCTCGACGTGCCGGTGCTCGACGTGGGCCGGGCCGCCGGGCCGAGGCTCGGACGGCTGCGCCGCACCGGGCTGCCCGTACCGCTGCACCTGGCCGGCGGTCTCGCCGCCTACCCGCACCTCTCCCCGGCGGAGAAGGCCGGGGTCGCCCGTGCCGCGCTGGCGCTGGGCCGCCTCGACCCCGCCGACCCCGCGCTCGACGGCATCGACTTCGCCACCTGGCTGCGCCGTCAGGGGCAGTCACCGCGCACCGTCGAGGCGCTGTGGGACCTCGTCGGCGTCGCCACGCTCAACGCCACCGCGCCGAACGCCTCGGCGGCGCTCGCCGCGAAGGTGTTCAAGACGGGGCTCCTCTCGGAACCGGGCGCCGCGGACATCGGCTGGGCCGCCGTGCCGCTCGGCGACCTCCACGACACCCTCGCGCGCAAGGCGCTCGCCTCGGCGGGGGTGCGGATCCGCCTGCGCACCCGCGTCGACTCCGTCACCCGCGCCGAGGACGGACGCTGGGCCGTCGGCACCGACGGCGAGCGGTTCGAGGCGGACACCGTCGTCCTCGCCGTCCCCCAGGGCGACACCCACCGGCTGCTGCCCGACGGGGCGCTGGACGACCCGGACCGGCTGCTCGACCTCACCGACGCGCCGATCCTGAACGTGCACGTGGTCTACGACCGCAGGGTGCTGCGCCGGCCGTTCTTCGCCGCGCTCGGCTCACCCGTGCAGTGGGTCTTCGACCGCACCGCGTCCTCGGGCCTCCGGGGCGGCGGCCAGTACCTCGCGGTGTCCCAGTCCGCGGCGCAGGACGAGATCGACCTGCCCGTCGCCGAGCTGCGCCGGCGCTACCTGCCCGAGCTGGAGCGGCTCCTCCCGGCGGCGCGCGGAGCCGGGATCCGCGACTTCTTCGTCACCCGGGAACGCACCGCGACCTTCGCGCCCGTACCGGGTGTGGGACGGCTGAGGCCGGGCACACGCACCCGCGCCCCCGGGCTCCACCTGGCGGGAGCATGGACCGCCACCGGCTGGCCCGCCACCATGGAGGGTGCCGTCCGCAGTGGCTCCACCGCCGCGGACGCCGCGCTCCGGGCGCTCGGCCGGCCCCATGAACATCCGCTTCAGGAGGCGGCATGAGCAGTACCACCGGAACAAGAGGAGAGTCTGTGACCCCGGCGAATCCGGCTTACGACACCGTGGCGGACACCACGGACGTCACCGCGCTTCTGGAGCGTGGAAGGGCCCTGTCAGCGCCGGTGCTGAGAGCTGCCGTGGACCGGCTGGCGCCGCCCATGGACACCGTCGCGGCCTACCACTTCGGCTGGATCGACGCCCAGGGCCGACCGGCCGAGGGGGACGGCGGCAAGGCCGTCCGCCCCGCACTGGCCCTGCTGTCCGCGGAAGCGGCGGGAGCCCCGGCGGAGGCCGGGATCCCCGGAGCCGTGGCCGTCGAACTCGTGCACAACTTCTCGCTGCTGCACGACGACCTGATGGACGGCGACGAGCAGCGCCGCCACCGCGACACCGTGTGGAAGGTGCACGGCCCCGCCCAGGCGATCCTCGTCGGTGACGCGCTCTTCGCGCTGGCCAACGAGGTCCTGCTGGAGCTCGGCACCGTCGAGGCCGGCCGGGCGGCCCGCCGTCTGACCACCGCCAGCCGCAAGCTGATCGACGGTCAGGCCCAGGACATCTCCTACGAGCACCGGGAACGGGTCACCGTCGAGGAGTGCCTGGAGATGGAGGGCAACAAGACGGGCGCCCTGCTCGCCTGCGCCGTCTCCATCGGCGCCGTGCTCGGCGGGGCCGACGACCGCACCGCCGACACCCTGGAGGCGTACGGCTACCACCTCGGCCTGGCCTTCCAGGCGGTCGACGACCTGCTGGGCATCTGGGGCGACCCCGAGTCCACGGGCAAGCAGACCTGGAGCGACCTGCGCCAGCGCAAGAAGTCCCTGCCCGTCGTGGCCGCGCTCGCCGCCGGCGGACCGGCCTCCGAGCGGCTCGGCGAACTGCTCGCCGCGGACGCCAAGAGCAGCGACTTCGACAGCTTCTCCGAGGAGGAGTTCGCCGCCCGCGCGGCGCTCATCGAGGAGGCGGGCGGCCGCGAGTGGACCGCCGAGGAAGCCCGCCGTCAGCACGCGGTGGCCATCGAGGCGCTGCACCGCGTCGACATGCCGGAACGCGTGCGGGCGCAGCTCACCGAGCTCGCCGACTTCGTGGTCGTGCGAAAGCGATGACCACCACCCAGATATGACTCGCAGTCGCCGGCGGGCGCCCTCAGGGGCGCCCGCC
>NZ_JBEXRT010000002.1:198569-277793 GCF_040613235.1 Streptomyces sp. NPDC006296
ACAACCCCGGCCGCCCTATTGGTGGATATCTATAAAAAGCTCACACAACAACAATAATCCGCGCGCCCGGCGGGGCGGCCCCCCCCCGGGCCCCCCCCCCGACGGAGACCCCAGCACAGCAGATGACCTGACTGCACCAAGGGGAAGCCATGACAGCGACGACCGACGGAAGCACCGGGGCCGCGAACCTCCACGCGGCCCCGAACGGCGATCCGACCGAATCTACCCGTACCGCGGACGACGTGATGGCCGTCGCGCGGGACGCCGCGGAGCGCTCGGTGGAGCACCTCCTCGGCAGGCAGGACGAGCAGGGCTGGTGGAAGGGGGACCTCGCCACCAACGTCACGATGGACGCCGAGGACCTGCTGCTCCGTCAGTTCCTGGGCATCCAGGACCCGGACACCGTCCAGGCGGCGGCCCGCTTCATCCGCGGCGAGCAACTCGGCGACGGTACCTGGAACACCTTCCACGAGGGGCCGCCCGACCTCTCCGCCACCGTCGAGGCGTACGTCGCCCTGCGGCTGGCCGGGGACCGCCCGGACGACCCCCACATGCTCCGCGCGGCCGGCTGGGTCAGGGAACAGGGCGGCATCGCCGGGGCCCGGGTGTTCACCCGGATCTGGCTCGCGCTCTTCGGCTGGTGGAAGTGGGACGACCTGCCGGAGCTCCCGCCCGAGCTGATGTTCCTCCCGAAGTGGGTCCCGCTCAACATCTACGACTTCGGCTGCTGGGCCCGCCAGACCATCGTGCCCCTCACCATCGTGTCCGCGAAGCGCCCGGTGCGCCCCGCCCCCTTCGCCCTGGACGAGCTCCACACCGATCCGGCCCGCCCCTGTCCGTCCGGGCCGACCGCCTCCGTGGCCAGCTGGGACGGCGTCTTCCAGCGGCTGGACAAGGCGCTGCACCTCTACCACAAGGTCGCGCCGCGCCGGCTGCGCCGCATCGCCATGAACGAGGCCGCCCGCTGGATCATCGAGCGTCAGGAGAGCGACGGCTGCTGGGGCGGCATCCAGCCGCCCGCGGTGTACTCCGTCATCGCCCTGCACCTCCTCGGCTACGACCTCGACCACCCGCTCATGCGGGCCGGCCTGGAGTCGCTGGACCGCTTCGCGGTGTGGCGTGAGGACGGCGCCCGCATGATCGAGGCCTGTCAGTCCCCGGTCTGGGACACCTGCCTCGCCACCATCGCCCTCGCCGACGCGGGAGTGAGCCCCGACCATCCGGCGCTGGTGAGGGCGGCCGACTGGATGCTCGAGGAGGAGATCGCGCGGCCCGGCGACTGGTCGGTGCGCAGACCGGAACTGACGCCCGGGGGCTGGGCGTTCGAGTTCCACAACGACAACTACCCGGACATCGACGACACCGCCGAAGTGGTCCTGGCGCTCCGCCGTGTCCGCCACCCCGACCAGGCCAGGGTCGACGCCGCCATCGAGCGCGGGGTGCGCTGGAACCTCGGCATGCAGTCCCGCAACGGCGCCTGGGGCGCCTTCGACGCGGACAACACCAGCCCGTTCCCCAACCGGCTGCCGTTCTGCGACTTCGGCGAGGTCATCGACCCGCCGTCGGCCGACGTCACCGGCCACGTGGTCGAGATGCTCGCCGTCGAGGGGCGGTCGCACGACCCGCGCACCCGGCGGGGCGTCGAGTGGCTGCTCGCCGAACAGGAGACGAGCGGGGCGTGGTTCGGCCGCTGGGGCGTCAACTACATCTACGGGACGGGCTCCGTGGTGCCCGCGCTGATCGCGGCGGGCCTGCCGGCCGCGCACCCCGCGGTGCGCCGGGCCGTGGACTGGCTGGTGTCCGTGCAGAACGACGACGGAGGCTGGGGCGAGGACCTGCGCTCCTACCGCGAGGAGAAGTGGATCGGCCACGGCAGCTCGACCGCCTCGCAGACCGGCTGGGCCCTCCTCGCCCTGCTCGCCGCGGGGGAGCGGGAGACCAGGTCCGTGGAGCGGGGGGTCGCCTGGCTGGCCGCGACCCAGCAGGCCGACGGCTCCTGGGACGAACCGCACTTCACCGGAACCGGTTTCCCCTGGGACTTTTCCATCAACTACCACCTCTACCGGCAGGTGTTCCCCCTCACCGCGCTCGGCCGGTACGTCTACGGGGACCCCTTCGCCACCGCCGCCGCCATCGGCGCCGGCACCGGCAAGGGGGCCTGACCCCGTGGGTGGCGCGCAGGTGCCGCCCGGTCCCGCCACACCGCTGCTCATCGCCTGCGCCCTGGGCATCGAGCGTCTCGCCCTGCGCACCGGCAGGAGGGGCGGTGAGGCGGGTCCCGGGCCCGTCAGCATCATCAGGTCCGGGATGGGCCCCCGGAACGCGGAGAGCGCCGTGCGGCGGGCACTCGGGCTGCCGGGGGCCGGCGGCACGGCGGTGATCGCCTCCGGCTTCTGCGCCGGGCTGGAGCCCGGCATGCACCCGGGGGACCTCGTGGTGGCCGAGGAGACACGGGACGGCGGTGGCACGACGGCCTGCACCGGTACCGGCCTGCTGGTCGACGCGCTGGTCCGGGCGCTGCCCGGACGCACGGTCCACACCGGCCCGCTGGCCGGGTCCGGACACGTCGTGCGGGGGCCCGAGCGGGCCGGGCTCATGGCCACCGGGGCCGTCGCGGTGGACATGGAGTCCGCGGCCACCCTGCGCACCGCCCTGCGGACCGGACCGCGGCCTGTTGCGGCCGTACGGGTGGTCGTGGACGCTCCAGAGCATGAGCTCGTCCGTATCGGCACGGTGCGCGGTGGAATATCGGCATTCCGCGTTCTTCGTGCCGTCCTGCCGGCTTTCCATGAATGGCACCGATCTTTGCTGCTCCCCAGGAGGTGAGCCCAGATGGCCATGCCACTCCGTCAGACCATCAAGGTTGCGACGTATCTCTTCGAACAGAAGCTCCGCAAACGTGAGAAGTTCCCGCTCATCGTGGAGCTCGAACCCTTGTTCGCCTGCAATCTCGCGTGCGAGGGCTGCGGGAAGATCCAGCACCCGGCCGGGGTCCTCAAGCAGCGCATGCCGGTCGCCCAGGCGGTCGGCGCGGTGCTGGAGTCGGGCGCCCCGATGGTGTCCATCGCCGGCGGCGAACCGCTGATGCACCCGCAGATCGACGAGATCGTGCGCCAGCTGGTGGCCAAGAAGAAGTACGTCTTCCTCTGCACCAACGCCATGCTGATGCGCAAGAAGCTCGACAAGTTCACCCCCTCGCCCTACTTCGCCTTCGCCGTGCACATCGACGGACTGCGCGAGCGGCACGACGAATCGGTCGCCAAGGAAGGCGTCTTCGACGAGGCGGTCGAGGCCATGAAGGAGGCCAAGCGGCGCGGCTTCCGGGTCACCACCAACTCCACCTTCTTCAACACCGACACCCCCCAGACCGTCATCGAGGTGCTCAACTACCTCAACGACGAGCTGAAGGTCGACGAGATGATGATCTCGCCCGCCTACGCCTACGAGAAGGCGCCCGACCAGGAGCACTTCCTGGGGGTCGAGCAGACCCGCGAGCTCTTCAAGAAGTCCTTCGCCGGCGGCAACCGCGCCCGCTGGCGCCTCAACCACTCGCCGCTCTTCCTCGACTTCCTGGAGGGCAAGGCCGACTTCCCCTGCACGGCCTGGGCGATCCCCAACTACTCCCTCTTCGGCTGGCAGCGGCCCTGCTACCTGATGAGCGACGGCTACGTCCCCACCTACCGCGAGCTCATCGAGGACACCGACTGGGACAAGTACGGCCGGGGCAAGGACCCGCGCTGCGCCAACTGCATGGCCCACTGCGGCTACGAGCCCACCGCGGTCCTCGCCACCATGGGCTCGCTGAAGGAGTCCCTGCGCGCGGCCCGGGAGACCGCCGGCGGCGGCCGGTGACCCCGTGACCGAGGGAGAGCCGGGGCGTCCCCGGGTCTCCCCGGGCCGCCCGCGGCGCGCCGCCGCGCGCGGCGCCACCGGGCCGCGGGAAGCCGGGCGCGGCCCGGAGGCGGGGAACCCCGGCGGGGTCCCCGCAGTGCACGTGAGCCGATGACAGGACCAGAGAGAGGGGGCCCGGACGTGACCATGCTGGAGTCCATCAAGGGGCCGCAGGACCTCAAGGCCCTGAGCCGGCCGGAACTCGGTGAACTCGCCGAGGAGATCAGGACGTTCCTCGTCCGCGCGGTGGCGAGGACGGGCGGTCATCTCGGCCCGAACCTCGGGGTCGTCGAACTGACGCTGGCCCTCCACCGGGTCTTCGACTCGCCCGACGACCGCATCCTCTGGGACACCGGGCACCAGAGCTACGTCCACAAGCTGCTGACCGGACGCCAGGACTTCTCCACGCTGCGCGGCCGGGGCGGCCTCTCCGGCTACCCGTCCCGCGAGGAGTCCGCGCACGACGTCATCGAGAACTCCCACGCCTCCACCGTGCTCGGCTGGGCCGACGGCCTCGCCAAGGCCGACCAGGTGCTGGGACGGCGGCGTCACGTGGTGGCGGTGACCGGGGACGGCGCCCTCACCGGCGGCATGGCCTGGGAGGCGCTGAACAACATCGCCGCGGCCGGGGACCGCCCGCTCGTCATCGTGGTGAACGACAACGCGCGCTCGTACGCCCCCACCATCGGCGGGCTCGCCGACCACCTCGCCGTGCTGCGCACCACCGACGGCTACGAGCGCTTCCTGTCCTGGGGCAAGGACGTGCTCCGGCAGACCCCCGTCATCGGACAGCCGCTGTACGGCTCGCTGCACGGGGCGAAGAAGGGCTTCAAGGACACCTTCGCCCCGCAGGGCATGTTCGAGGACCTGGGGCTCAAGTACGTCGGTCCGGTCGACGGCCACGACACCGAGGCGGTCGAGTCGGCGCTGCACCGGGCCAAGCGGTTCGGCGGCCCGGTCCTGGTGCACTGCATCACGGAGAAGGGCCGGGGCTTCCCGCCCGCGCTGGCCGACGACGCCGACCGCTTCCACACCGTCGGCAGGATGGACCCGCACACCTGCGAACCGCTCGTCGTGCCGGCCGCTCCGTCCTGGACCGCGGTGTTCGGCGACGAGATCGCGGAGATCGGCGCCGAGCGGCCCGACGTCGTCGCGATCACGGCCGCGATGCTGCACCCGGTCGGGCTGACCCGCTTCGCGCGGGAGTTCCCCGACCGGATCTGGGACGTCGGGATCGCCGAGCAGCACGCGGCGGTCTCCGCCGCGGGGCTGGCCACCGGCGGCCTGCACCCGGTCGTCGCCGTCTACGCGACCTTCCTCAACCGGGCGTTCGACCAGCTGCTGATGGATGTCGCCCTGCACCGGTGCGGGGTGACCTTCGTGCTGGACCGCGCCGGGGTCACGGGCACCGACGGCCCCTCGCACAACGGCACCTGGGACATGTCCGTGCTCCAGGTCGTCCCCGGGCTCCGCATCGCCGCCCCGCGGGACGCGGACCGGCTCCGCGAGGAGCTGCGGGAGGCCGTGGACGTCGACGACGCACCGACGGTGGTCCGCTTCCCCAAGGAGACGGTGGGCGAGCCGGTCGCGGCCGTCGGGAGGATCGGCGGGATGGACGTCCTGCACCGGGACCCCGACCCGCACGTCCTGCTGGTGGCCGTCGGCGTGCTCGCCCCGGTCTGCCTGCGGGCCGCCGACCTGCTCGCCGGGGCGGACATCCGCTGCACCGTCGTCGACCCCCGCTGGGTCAAGCCGGTCGACGCACAACTCCCGGACCTCGCCGGGCAGCATCGGCTGGTGGCGGTCGTCGAGGACAACAGCAGGGCGGGCGGGGTCGGCTGGGCGGTCGGACAGGCGCTGCGGGACGCCGGTGTCGACGTACCGCTGCGGACCTTCGGCATCCCCGACCGGTTCCTCGCGCAGGGCGGCCGCGGTGAGGTGCTCGCCGAGGCCGGGCTCACGCCGGCGGAGATCGCCGGCCGGATCAGCACGGCGCTCGGGCGCCGTACGGCAGCGGGGGACCGCTGCGTGCCGAAGGGGAGCGGGGCATGACGGAACGACGGCCGGGATTCGACCTGGCGCGGCTCCTGGAGGAACGCGGCGCCGACCGCTACGAGCTGCACACCCGGCACCTGAACCACCAGCTGCCGCGGATGCTCCACACCCTCGGTTTCGACAAGGTCTACGAGCGGGCCGAGGGCGCGTACTTCTGGGACGCGGACGGCAACGACTACCTCGACATGCTCGCCGGCTTCGGCGTGATGGGACTGGGCAGGCACCACCCCGTCGTGCGCCGGGCGCTGCACGACGTGCTGGACGCCTCGCTGGCCGACCTCACCCGCTTCGACTGCCAGCCGCTGCCCGGACTGCTCGCCGAGCGGCTGCTCGCGCACAGCCCGCACCTGGACCGGGTGTTCTTCGGGAACAGCGGCACGGAGGCGGTCGAGACCGCGCTGAAGTTCGCCCGGTACGCCACGGGCCGGCCCAGGATCCTCTACTGCGACCACGCCTTCCACGGGCTGACGACCGGGTCGCTCTCGGTCAACGGCGAGCAGGGCTTCCGCGACGGCTTCGCACCCCTGCTGCCGGACACGGCCGTCCCGCTCGGCGACCTCGACGCGCTGCGGCGCGAACTGCGGCGCGGCGACGTGGCAGGACTCGTCGTCGAGCCGATCCAGGGCAAGGGCGTCCACGCCGCGCCGCCCGGCTTCCTGCGGGAGGCGCAGGAGCTGCTGCACCGGCACAAGGCCCTGCTCATCGTGGACGAGGTGCAGACCGGACTGGGCCGGACCGGCGACTTCTACGCCTACCAGCACGAGGAGGGGGTCGAGCCCGACCTGCTCTGCGTCGCCAAGGCGCTCTCCGGGGGGTACGTGCCGGTCGGCGCGACCCTCGGCAAGGACTGGATCTTCAAGCGGGTCTACTCGTCCATGGACCGGGTGCTCGTGCACTCGGCGAGCTTCGGCTCCAACGCCCAGGCCATGGCGGCCGGGCTCGCCGTCCTCGCGGTGATGGAGCAGGAGGAGACGGTCGCCAACGCCCGGCGCACCGGCGACCTGCTGCGCGAACGGCTCGCCGCGCTCGTCGGACGCTACGAGCTCCTGCACGAGGTGCGCGGCCGCGGACTGATGATCGGCATCGAGTTCGGCCGGCCGTCCTCACTGAAGCTCCGCAGCCGGTGGGCGATGCTGCAGGCCGCCAGGAAGGGCCTCTTCGCCCAGATGGTGGTGGTGCCGCTGCTGCAGAAGCACCGGATCCTCACCCAGGTCTCCGGCGACCACCTGGAGGTGATCAAGCTGATCCCGCCGCTGGTGATCGGGGAGCGGGAGGTCGACCGCTTCGTGACCGCCTTCACCGCCGTCATGGACGACGCGCACCACGGCGGCGGGCTGATGTGGGACTTCGGCAGGACCCTGGTGAAGCAGGCGGTGGCCAACCGCTGAGATTTTGCCTCTGAGGCAACTTATTTGCCTCAGAGGAAAGTCGCTGGCTCAATGGGGGCATGAACCCTCCCGACGGCGGGGCGGCCGACGAGCTTCCCGGGATCGCGCCGCGCCTGCGTGACCTGCGCCGCGACCGCGGCCTCACCCTGGAGGCGGCGGCCGGCCGGGCGGGCCTGTCGCCGGCCCACCTGTCCCGGCTGGAGACGGGCCGCAGGCAGCCGTCGCTGCCGATGCTGCTCGGTCTCGCCCGCGTCTACGGTACGACCGTCTCCGAGCTCCTGGGCGAGATGCCCCCCGAACGTGACGCGATCGTCCGCGGCGGCCCGCCCGGTGCTCCTGACGGCACCGAGACCGGTGGCTGGCTCTACCGGCAGGCCGGCGCCCCGGGCCGCGCCATGCAGGCCCTGCGGGTCCGCGTCCCCCACGGGACCGGGGGCGACCTGGTGCGCGTGCATCCCGGAGAGGAATGGCTGTACGTCCTCGACGGACGGCTGAGGGTCGTGCTCGGTGACGCCGTGCACGACCTCGAACCGGGCGACAGCGCGCACTTCGACTCCCTCACCCCGCACCGGATCGCGGCACCCGGCACCGGCGGGGCGCGCCTGCTGTTCGTCCACACGCTGCTGCAGAGCCCGACCGCCGAGCTCTGCCTCGGCGGAGGATCCCACCGGCTCTGATCCGGCGCGCCCCGTACCGTGCGATCCCACCGCCACCCCGGCCCGCAGCGCCGGGAGAGAGGACTGACATGTCCGATTCGGAGCACTACGACCCGCTCACCCCGCGCCGGCCGAGGAGCGCGGACAGCCAGGAGCGGCGGATGCCCCGCGGCGTCGTGATCCGGCTGTTCGCCTACCTGGTGGCCGGACACGTCATCGCGGCCTTCCTCTATCTCCTCTTCACCGTCGCCGGGAAGGGCTGAGCGCCGGTCTCACGCGTCCTCGACGAGCCGCTCGCGGAGCTTCTCGCGGGTCTCCGGACCGATCTTCAGTCCTTCCAGGAGGTAGCGGTCGGTGCTGCCCCAGACCTCCTCGATGGTGGAGAACGCCGCGCTCAGGTACGCGGCCTCCGCGCCGAAGAGCGGATCGAGCAGTTCCATCACCTCGTCGGACATGCCCGCCGCGGAGGTGTCGCTGCGCCGCACCCGGTAGCGGCGGTGCGCGTCGTTCGACTTGAGGTAGTCCGCCTCGATGGCCTCCCGCTCCACCCCGACGGCCAGCAGTGAGACCGCGATCGAGAGGCCCGCGCGGTCCTTGCCCGCGGCACAGTGCATCAGTGCCGGCACGCTGTCCTCCGCCAGTGCGTGCAGCACACGGCTGTGCTCGGCGGTGCGGTCCCTGATGATCGAGCGGTAGGAGGCGATCATCCGTTCCGTGCCCTTGCCGTCGGCCAGGATCGAGCGCAGCTGCTCGATGTTCCCGTCCCGCACCAGCCGCCAGAACTCCACGCCGTCGGCCGGGTCGGAGAGCGGAATGCTGACGTTCCGCACGCCGGGCAGCTCCACGTCCAGTCCGTCGAGCTTGTGGTCGGCCGCGTTGCGGAAGTCGAAGACCGTGTGCAGGCCGAGTCCGGCGAGGAAGGCGGCGTCGGCCTCGGTGGCGTGCGCCAGGTGACCGCTGCGGTAGAGGCGCCCGTACCGCAGGGTGCGGCCGTCCGTCGTCGGCAGCCCGCCGACGTCGCGGAAGTTGCGGACGCCGGTCAGGCCGACCTCCTCCGGTCCGTGGCCGGCCGGCGGGACCTCTGGCAGCTGCGTCACAAGGACTCCTGGAGTCTCGGGCGTCGGCGCCGCTCGCCGACGGGGCACGCCCGCGACGATACGACACCACCGCAGCGGCCGGCCGTCCCGGTCGTCGCGGCGGCGGGTCCGCCGAGCGGCGGAAGATCGCCGTGTGTCCGTATTGGCGTATTTAGGGGAACATGCCCCGCTTGTACGGGAGATGGCGGGAGGTGGGTGAGCGGGATCATATCCGTGACGGACCGTGGTGAAAGCCCCGGTGGGTATTCCCGGCGGGGCGCGGAAAGCCAAGATCCGTAATCCACGGAGTGTGACGGGAATTCCGCACCGGAAATGAAGCGCGGATTCCGTTTGATGGTGCGCGGCTTGTTCGCGGAGTCCGCGCTCGCTTACGGTCACCGTCAATCCGGACGGAACGCCTAATCCTGCCGCCGCCCGGAATCCGCACCGAACTCATGCGTGGCAGGAGCGGGGGAACCAGGTAGGCCGCCGTCCGGAGCGATCCGGTACGGCTCGGGGTCAAGACGCGCACCGCGCGGCCGGGCATCTCCAGTCCGAACCCGACAGCTCACCTCGCAGGCGCCGGAGAGGACATCCCCCATGCCCGCACACGGCAAGCACCGACGTAAGAAGTCCGGCCCGATCTCCCGAGGCGTCCTCGCCGCGGGCACCGGCGGCGCCGTACTCGCCCTCCCGCTGATCGGCGCCACCGGCGCCCACGCAGCCGGACAGGCGGCCCCGGCCACGCCCGTCACCCACGGCGCCTCCGCCCCGGCGGCGAAGAGCACCCCGAAGACCTACTCCGTGGTCCGCGGCGACCACCTGGCCAAGATCGCGACCGAGCACCAGGTCAAGGGCGGCTGGCAGAAGCTGTACCAGAACAACCGCGACGTCGTCGGCGGCAACCCCGACCTCATCCTCCCGGGCATGAAGCTCGTCCTCGGGGCCGAGGGGTCCGGCTCCGCCGGGACCGCGCCCTCCCGGACCACTCCGTCGACGGCGGAGAAGGCGGTCGAGAAGGCCGCTCCGGCCGCTCCGGCGGAGAAGACGGCGGCCCCGGTCGAGGAGACCGCCGCCGAGACCTCCGGCTCCGGCGCCTCGCAGAGCAACGCCTCCGGCTGGACGAGCCCGGTCGAGAACCCCAACGTCACCACGCAGTACCGCGCCTCCGGCGCCAGCTGGTCCAGCGGGTACCACACCGGCTCCGACTTCCAGGCCGCCTCCGGCACCAGCGTCCGGTCCGTCGGTGAGGGCACCGTGGTCTCCGCCGGATGGAGCGGCTCCTACGGCAACGAGGTCGTCATCCAGCACAGCGACGGCATGTACTCCCAGTACGCCCACCTGTCCTCCCTGGAGGTCTCGGCCGGCCAGACCGTGACCGGTGGTCAGCAGATCGGCCTCTCCGGCTCCACCGGCAACTCCACCGGCCCGCACCTCCACTTCGAGATCCGGACCGGCCCGGCCTACGGCTCGGACGTCGACCCGATCGCCTACCTGCGCGCGCACGGCGTGTCCCTCTGAGGCACACCGGACGGGAACCGGGAAGAGGGGCGGTGCGCAGGGCGCACCGCCCCTCTTCCTTATTCCTGCTTTACCAAAAACTGACCGGGTGGTCTTTGTCACCACCCGTCAACCCCTTATTACGGTCGCGTAGGTCACATTCGAAGGTGCAGGATAAGCGCTTGTGGCAGACGATTCGAAAAACAGAAGACAAGGCACCATCGGGTCGTACGCGGCGATCGGCGACAGCTTCACCGAAGGGGTCGGGGACCCCGGACCCGGCGGGACACTCGTCGGCTGGGCGGACCGGTTCGCGGTCCTGCTGGCGGATCAGCTTCCCGTTCCCGACGCGATGGTCGGCCCCCTGGACGACCCGCACGGGTATTTCCGGTACGCCAATCTCGCCGTACGCGGACGCCTCCTCGACCAGATAGTCGCGGAGCAGGTCCCCCGCGCCAAGCAGCTGGCACCTGATCTGGTGAGCTTCTGCGCGGGCGGCAACGACATCCTCCGTCCCGGCTCCGACCCGGACGACGTGGCCGAACGCTTCGAGCGTGCGGTGGCCGACCTGGCGGGCTCGGTCGGCACCGTCATGGTCACCACCGGCTTCGACACCCGGGGCATCCCCGTCCTCAAGCACCTGCGGGGCAAGATCGCCACGTACACCGCGCACGTCCGGTCCATCGCCGACCGCTACGACTGCCCGGTCCTGGACCTCTGGTCCCTGCGGTCCGTGCAGGACAGGCGGGCCTGGGACAACGACCGGCTGCACCTCTCACCGGAGGGCCACACCCGGGTCGCGCTGCGCGCCGCCCAGGTCCTCGGCCTCGACGTGCCGGCCGACCCGGACCAGGTGTGGCCCCCGCAGGCACAGCGCGGACCGCTGGAGGTGCGGCGCGACGACATCCACTGGGCGCGCGAGTACCTCGTCCCGTGGATCGGCCGCAGGCTCCGCGGAGAGTCCTCCGGGGACCACGTCGAGGCCAAGCGCCCCGACCTGCTGCCGCTCTGACCGCACGGGGACCGCGGCGCCCGCCCCCGGCGCGCCCCTCCGGCCCGCCGTCCTCCGGCCCGCCCGGCGCGCGCCCTCAGCGGCCGACCAGCGGGAGCGGCCTCCGGGACGGGCCCGGTGACACGGGCCCGTCCGGAGCGGTCCGCACCGGGCGGGCCGGTATCCGTTCCAGCACCCCGCCCGCGAAGACGTCGTACAGCGGCAGCGTCTCCAGGTGGACGTAGCCGATGTGGCAGTCGCACACGGCGAGCGGGCAGCCCCGCGGTCCCAGCGCGTCACGGAAGCTGCCGTCGTAGAGATTGCCCAGCTCGGCACGGACGAAGTGGCAGCGGCGCACCGTCCCGTCGCCGTCCACCGAGACCACCGACTCGCCCGTCCGGCACGGCAGTCCCGCCGAGCGATGCGGATGCCTGCTGTAGGGGAACAGCGGGTCCAGGGCCGTCCAGCGCTCCGCCTCCTCGTCGGTGTAGGTGTGCCCCTCGGCGGCGTTGACCCAGAGGTACACCTCTGGGTCCAGCGCGGACCGCAGCCGGCGGGCCTCCTCCAGATGCTCGTCGAGGCCGACGATCCCCACGCTGTGACGCACCCCCAGGGCCGTGAGCTCCCGGCACCGGGCGAGGAACCGCTCGTACGGCGTCTGGCCCGGGTGGTAGGTGCACCACAGGGCGACCTTGTCGCGGTCCGCCTCGGCGAGCCAGCCCGTGCGGCAGCTGAGGTTGGTCTGGACGGCGACCCTGCCGACGTGCGGCAGCCGGGACAGCTCGACGAGCGCCCTGCGGTACCAGGACCGCACCAGGCCCTCGCCCCACGGGGTGAACAGCACCGACAGCCGGTCGCCGGTCTGTTCCGCGACCCAGCCGGTGAACCGCTCCAGAGCCGCACGGTCCGACCGCAGCTGCTCCCCGCTGTCCCGCCGCTTGGCGAACGGGCAGTAGGGGCAGTCGTAGTCGCACGAGGCCAGCGGACCCCGGTAGAGGAGGGTCAGATCCGTGCTCACCGGGCGGCTCACTTCGCCTCGTACGCGGCCATCGCGGCCCGCACCGCCGGGGAGAACAGCTCCGGGCCGAGCGCGTCGGAGTGGGCCAGCCCCTCGGGGGAGAGGCGCAGCCGACCGGACGCCCCCGCACCGCCGTGCGCCGGACCGTCCAGCCAGCCGCGCTCGGCGAAGCGCTCCAACTCCTCGGGGAAGTCCTCGTACGGATCCGATCCGAAGCGCTCGCGGTACTCGGCGGACCGCATGCCCTCGGCCTGGAGCAGCGACTGCAGGAGGTGACGGCGGCGCGCCTCCCCGTCGTCGACGTACCGGCCGACCTCCGCGCGGGAGAAGTCCGCGGTCGTGGTGAAGCCGTCGATGATGCCCCGGACCTCCCGCATCTCCACCGCGTAGTCGAAGGAGTAGTGCAGCGACGAGGTGTACGAGCGGGCCCCGCAGCCGAGCCCGATCATGCCGTCGGTCTGGCAGGCGTGGTCGCCCGGACCCGCGGGCGGTGCGTCCGCGCGCCGGAACATCCGCATCGACACCTGTGCATAGCCGTGGGCCAGCAGGTGGTCCCGGCCCGCGCGGTACAGCCGCAGCCGCTGCGCGTCCCAGGCGGTGTCCGGGCCGTCCGGTGCGCCGGCTCCGGCGCCCAGCCGCCCGAGACCGGTCAGCGGGCGCACGTACAGCGGGTAGAGGTACAGCTCCTCCGGGCGCCAGGCCAGGGCGGCGTCCAGCGAGGTGCGCCAGGTGGCCTCGGTCTGCCCCTCGATGCCGTAGATCAGGTCGATGTTGAGGACCGGTATGCGGGCGTCCCGGATCCGGCCGAGGGCCGCCTCCACCTCGGAGCGGTGCTGCGGGCGGACCGCGGCCCGCGCCTCGGCGTCGACGAAGCTCTGCACGCCGATGCTGATCCGGGTGGTTCCCCGGTCGGCCAGCACGGTGAGCCGGTCCGCCGTCGCCGTCGACGGGGAGGTCTCGACCGACAGCGGGACGGCGGTGAGGTCGGCGCCCATCCGCTTCTCCGCGATGTCGCAGAGGCGCTCCAGCTCACCCGCGGTGAGGAAGGTGGGCGTCCCGCCGCCGAACGCCGCGGCGGCGAAGCGCACCGGCTCCTCGTCGCCGAGGGCGTCCCGGACCGCGGTGGCCTGCCGGTCCAGCGCGTCGAGATAGCGCGTCGTCAGCTCCTCGGGGGCGCCGATCCGGGTGAAGAGGTTGCAGAAGCCGCAGCGGACCTCGCAGAAGGGGATGTGGAGGTAGAGGGAGAGCGCGTCCTTGCGCTCGCCCGCCCACAGCCCGCTCAGCAGCGGACGTCCCTCGGGCCGGCCTTCGAGCGGGCGGTAGGCGGTCTTGTGCGGGTAGGCGTAGACGTAGCTGAGGTACGGACTGGTGCTGAGCGCGGTGCCGGTCATCGGGGCGTCCCCTGTTCGAGGAAGAAGTGGGCATAGG
The DNA here is from genome assembly GCF_040613235.1 of Streptomyces sp. NPDC006296. Classification (NCBI taxonomy): domain Bacteria; kingdom Bacillati; phylum Actinomycetota; class Actinomycetes; order Kitasatosporales; family Streptomycetaceae; genus Streptomyces; species Streptomyces sp. NPDC006296. The sequence continues at coordinate 212,573 of NZ_JBEXRT010000002.1, forward strand.
GCACGGTCCACACGGCTTCGTGACCGATCCGGTGACCGGTGTAGCCGTCGTCGCCGTACGCCGTGCCGTGGTCGGAGCAGACGATGGCGAAACACCTCCGACGGCTGCTCACCGCCGCGAAGAGGCGCCCGATGTGCCGGTCCACGTATTCCAGGGCCGCGGCGTGGGTGGCCCTGGAGTCCCCGGCGTCGGCCGTGGCGCCGGGCAGGTGGAACCAGTTGGGCTGGTGCAGGGCCGACACGTTGACGAAGAGGAGGAGGCGCTGCCGCGCCGGGAGTCCGGCGACGATCCGCTCGGCCCGTGCGACCTGCTCCTCGAAGGACGTCGGTGAGGCGACGCCGAACTCCGGCTCCCAGTGGCTCTCCTGGAACATGCCGGGCAGCACCGAGCCGAGCGGGGGGCGGCGGTTGAAGAAACCCACGCCGCCCACGCACACCGTCCGGTAGCCCACGGCGGCCAGGCCGCCGAGGAGATCGGGCGACTCGTGGACGAAGGTGCCGTCCGCGGTCGACTCGCTGCCCGCGAACCGGGCGGCGAACAGCCTCGGGTGCGGTCCGGGCGATGCGGGCGTCGGCAGGAAACCGGCGAACATCGCCTGGTGGGAGGCGTAGGTGAAGCTGCCGGGCGCGTGCCTCTTCTCCCAGACCCCGCCGGGCAGGTGCCGGGCGAGATTCGGGATGCGCCCGGCCGCGGCCAGCTCCTCGGCCACGTCGAAGCGCAGGGTGTCCAGGGTGACGAGCAGCAGATCGTGGCTGCCCACGATCGTGTTCATGTCGGGTTGGTGGGGCTGCGTGCCGCGCGTTGCGGGATCAGTGTCGGTCGATGGCACGGTCGTTCCTCGCTCCGTCGTTCCTCGCCCGGTCGTCGGCCGGGCAGCCTGCTGCGCCGGGCGGGCCACCCGGCGGGCCGGTCCTCCTGCCGTCCGCGGCCTGCGGGGCGGTCGCCCGGCGTAGGTCCTCCGCCGGGGCGGCACGGGCGGCCAACCGCACGGCGGCGACCTGCGCGCCGTAGGTGTCCAGCCCCTCCGCGCCGCTGCCCGGCAGTCCGGTCAGACCGGGCAGGAGGTCCCCGAAGGCGTTCACCTCGCCGACGGCGAAGCGCCGCCACCCGGTCGCGGGCAGCAGATCCACGCCCACGCACAGCGTGTCGGGGAAGCAGGCCGCGGCCTGCTCGCACACCGCCAGGGCGGCGCCCCAACTGCCGCCCGCCGCCCCGATCGCGGCCTGTGCCCCGGCCAGGTCACCGCGTGCCCCGCCCAGGTGCAGATTGGTCATCGGCGACCTGCTGGTCCGCACCACGGCATGGGTGGCCCGCCCCGCGACCACCACGACCCGCAGATCGGCGACGCGCCCCCGCTGGGACGCCTTGGGCAGCCAGCGCTCGAGGTGGAGCCCGTCCGGCGCCAGTGCGTCGACCAGCGCCGCCACCTCGCGCTCCGTCGTGCAGTGCCGCACCCGCAGGGAGTTGAACAGCCGGCCCCGCGCGTCCCGCTCCACCGAGGTGGCCGCCCGCACCCTCCCCGGGCCGGCGGTCTCCAGGGCCATCACCCCGGAGGCGGAGGAGCCGTGCGCCGGCTTCAGGAACACCCGCGGCAGCCGGTGCTCCGCCATCAGCCGGCGCACGTCCGCCCACCCTCGGACGGGGTCCGCGGCGGGCCCCGAGGTGGGGGAGTCCGGCACCGGCACCCCGGCGTTGTCCAGCACACCGTGACACAGACGCTTGTCGAACATCACCGCGATGTCCCGCGGACCGTCCAGCAGCACCGCGCCCGCCGCCGCGGCCTCGTGCGCCACCTCCCGGACGGCCGAGGTGAAGCGCGTGTACCAGCGGGCCGATCCCTCGACCCTGGTCGGATCGTCGCCACCGCGCAGCAGCGTGTCCACCTCGGCGTCCTCACCGGGCGAATCGACGCGCACGGTCTCCCCGGGGAGGAAGACCGCCTCTCCCCGCAGCACCTCCCGCCAGGACACCGTGCGCGCGGCGGGCAGCCCCGCGGCGCGCACGGCGTCCTGGAACAGGCCGGTCCTGCGGTTGGCGGGGATCCCGACGACCGCGAGGCGTGGCCGCCCGCTACTCGCTGACGGCGACATAGCGGGCCTCGTCGTCCTCGTCGTCCCAGCGTTCCGCCTCGTCGAGACGCGCCCGGACGTCCGCCCGGGCGCACAGCTCCTCGATGCGGGAGACGAACGGGGCCGAGAGGTAGTGGTGGTGGAGGTCCAGCTCGGACAGGTGGGTGAGCGGCTGACCGTCCAGCAGGGCCTGCGCCCCGGGATCGCCGAGCGTGCCCATCGCGAGGGACAGGGACTCCAGCCGGGCCACCACCGGAGCCGAGGCCAACGCGACGGCGATGTCGTCCTGGATCTCGCTGTTCTGCAGCCCCAGGTGCCGGAGCCGGGGGAGGGAGGCGCCGGAGAGCACGGGCGCCAGGTCCGCCACTGTGGCGTCACCGCCGTACCACTCGGAGCCGAGCCAGAGCTCCAGGTGCTCCAGGGCGGGCAGTTCGGACGCGCCGACGGCGCGGACGACGTGCCCCGGCAGACCGCCCGACTCGAAACGGAGCGTCTTCAGGGCCGCGTGACGCACCGGTCGCAGTCGGAGCCTGTCCTCGCCCGGCACCGCGTCACCGCAGCCGCGCACACCCAGCTCCTCCAGGAGCGGCAGCGCCTCCAGCACGGGAGTCACGTCGCACAGCTGCAGCCAGGACAGCTCGCACTCCTCGCTCTCCACATCGGCGAGGAAGAGCGCGCGCAGAGCGGGGAACCGGTCCGCGTCGGAGACGATCGCCGCGACGACCGGTCCGAGCGGGACGTACTCCCCGTCCCACCACGGGCCGATCACCAGCGCGCGGACCCGGGTCGTGTCGACCTCGTCGAGGAACTGCCGCCACACCTCGCCGAACGGGAGATCGTCGGGCGGGCACTCCAGGCGCCAGGCCACCGAACCGGCCGCGGGCGGAGAGCCCGCCTCCGCGGAGCCGGCCGGCGGCAGGGTGTGGACCGGAAGCCCGTGGAAGGTGTCGAGGTGGATGATGTCGGTCATCGGACCCTCACTCCGCGACCGCGGTGTAGCGGCCCTCGGGGCCGAGGTCGTCCCACGGCTCACAGCGGTCGGACAGGTCGACCGACACCCCGTGCGGCTCGAGGGCCTCCGTGACGCGGGCCTCCATCGACTCGCCGAGGAAGTGGTGGTGCAGGTCGAGCGCGGTGAGGTGGGTCAGGGGCTGCCCCTCCAGCAGCGCGGCCGCCCCTTCGTCGCCCAGGGTGCCGTTGGACAGGTCGAGCGTGCGGAGCTGGGCGACGACCGGCGCCGAGGCGATCGCCGAGGCGATCTCGTTCTGCAGCTCGCTGTTGCGCAGACCGAGGTGGTGGAGCCGCGGGAAGCGGGTGCCGGCGAGCAGGGGCGCCAGGTCCAGGAGGACCGCGTCACCGCCGTACGCCGAGACGCCGAGCCAGAGGTCCAGGTGCTCCAGCGCGGGGAACTCACTGTCCAGCACGCCGCGCAGGGCCTGGGACGGCAGCCCTCCGCTCTCGATGACGAGCTCGCGCAGGGAGTCGTGCTTGACCGCGGGGAAGACCAGATCGGTGCCGCCGCGCACCCCGAGGTGGGTCAGCTCCGGGAAGGCGCTGAGCAGCACCGTGACATCGGACTGCTCGATCCAGGAGATCTCGGCCTCCTCCGGCACCAGGTCCCCGACGAATATCGCCCGGAGCGAGGTCAGCCGGTCCGCGGCGGCGGCGACGAGCCCGATGGGATACGCCGAGTTCTCCTCGTACGCCTCGCCCCACTGGCCGATGATCAGCGCCGTCACACCGGACGGGTCGACGGCTTCCAGGAAGGCCTCGAACTCCTCCTCCCAGGAGGCGTCCCCGTCGTACGGGTTGACGCCGACGCGCCAGGCCGCGGCATCGGCCGGGGGCCGGTCCGCCCCTTCGGTCTCGCGCTGGAAATCGACGGCCGGCAGGCCGAGCAATTCGTGCAGACGGTCCGCGTCGGACATGGCGCTGGGCTCCTGACACTGGGGGGCGACTGATGTCCGCAAGGTTTATCAAGAGCCACTGACAACGAGGTGACCGGGCCCGCTGTCCGACCGCCCGTCACCGGCCCGTCATGCGCCCGCCGGACGGGCGTGCCGATCCCTGCCGAGCCGCCCGCCCGCACGGTGATCCGCCCGGTAACTCCCTCGCCGGGGCGGCGATGTCAGACCCCTCTCGTAGCGTCTTCCCTGTGGCCGGCACAACGGGTGCCGGGACGGAGGGGAGACGTCTGTGTACCGGCAGGGCGACGTACTGATGGCGCGGTTCGAGGAGTCGGAGGTGCCGGCGCACTTCCTCGACGCACCGGGCGAACCGCGCGACGGCCGGGGGAGGCTGGTCCTGGCGCTGGGGGAGGTCACCGGACACGCGCACGCGGTGCAGGGGCCGGGCCGGCTGCTCAGGGAGGCCGGCCCCTTCGGGCCGATGCTGCTCCACCTCCCCGAAGGGGGACGGGTGGTCCACGAGGAGCACGCCGCGATAGCCCTCCCCAAGGGCTGGTTCCGTGTGGTGCGCCAGCGCGAGTACGCCCCGGGCGCGGTCCGCATCGTCGCGGACTGAGCGTCCCGTGCGGTGTGCGCGGCGGTGTGCGGTGCGGGCTGAGCCCCGCCGGGCGGCGGACGGCCCGGTGCGCGGTGGTCCGGATGTGTGTGATGTGCGGTCAGAGAACAGCGACAGGGGACGGGAATACCGATGCAGGACGTGAACGCGTGGCGTGCCGTGGCGGCGGCGACGGGCAGGGCCGACCGGGACGCGGCCGAGGACGGGGTGCGGCGCGCCTACCGCGCCGCGGGACTCGCGGAGCCCGAACGCGTCATCTGGGCGGACTCGCCGAAGGCGGCCGTCGAGGTGGTGGAGAAGCTGACCGGGGCGGGACGCTCGGTGCGCGAGGAGGTCCGCACCCGCCCGTGGGCAGAGGAACGCCGCCGCGTGTACGACGCGTTGGGCCCGGCCGGATGGGCCGCCCTGTGGTCCGCGACCGGGGCGCAGCTGTGGGAGACCACGGCCGCACTGGCCGAGCGGATACGAACGGGCGTCGTCGCCGAGCTCGCCGGCCGGCCCGAGGACGAGTCCGACATCCGCCTGGTGCTGCTCGACGCGGTCCTCGGCCAGCACGACGCCGCGTGGCTCGCCGCGTTCGAGGGCCGGGGCGACCGGCTGACCGGACTGGCGGAGGTCGCCCGGAACGCCGGTTGGTGGTGGCCCTACGAGCACGCCGTGGTGATCACCGAGCGGCCCGAGGCGCTGCACCGGGACGAGGCCGGACGGCTCGACCGGGGCGACGGCCCGGCCCTCGCCTACCCGGACGGGTTCGCCCTGTACGCCTGGCGGGGCATGCCCGTGCCGGCCGAGTTCCTGGACGGCCTGTCGAGCCTGGACCCCGCGCGGATCCGGGCCGAGGAGAACGCCGAGCTCCGGCGGGTGATGCTGGAGCACTACGGCTACGACCGCTACCTCGCGGAGTCGGACGCGAAGCCCGTGCACCGGGACGAGACCGGGATCCTGTGGCGCATCGCGATGGAGGGCGACGAGGACGTCGTGATGGTCGAGGTGGTCAACTCCACGCCCGAGCCGGACGGCACGCACCGCACCTACTGGCTGCGGGTGCCGCCCAGGACCCGGACCGCGCGGGAGGGCGTCGCCTGGACCTTCGGACTGGAGGGGGAGGCCTACGCCCCGGTGCGCCAGACCTGACCGGGCCCGCGACCGGCCCCGGCGGGGCGGGGCCTCCGGCCGGGGGAAGGGTGGGGCAGGCCGGGGGAGCCGGGGCCGCGCCGCTCAGGAGGTGAGGACGGTGTGCTCGATGCCCAGTTCGCGGGCCAGGGCCTCCTCGGTCCACCGCAGCATGGTGGCCCGGGAGAGGGGACCGGCGTAGGACGTCATCTGGACGGCGAGCCCGTCCAGGAGAGCGGTCAGCCGCCAGGCCACGGACATCGGATCGTCGCAGCGGAACTCCCCGGCCGCGGCCCCCTCGTCGATGACCTCGGCCAGCTCCGCCTTCCACTGCTGGTCGAGATCGCCGGCGACCTCGCGCAGCACCGGGTCGCGCAGCGAGGAGGCCCACCCCTCGATCCAGAGCCGCCAGCCCTTGGCCTGGCCGGTCGGCGCGTACCAGCGAACGGCGGCTCTCAGCCGTCGTACCGCGGTGGTGCGGCGGCTCAGCAGTCTGCGCAGATGGGCGAGATCGGCCTCCGCGGCGTACGCGAACGCCGCGGCCACCAGCTTCTCCTTGGACGAGAAGTGGTAGAGCACCAGGGCGTTGCTCACCCCCAGGACGGCGGCCACATCGGCGATCCGGACCGCCGACACCCCACGGACCTCGATCTGTTCGACGGTGGCGCGCAGCAGTTCCTCCCGCCGCTCAGCCACACTCAGCCGTACTCTCGCCACCCGGCCACCCTAACCAACGCCCGGGACCCCGTCCGCCGGTCCGTCCGGGCGTCCGCCCCAGGGGCCGCGGAGTCACGGGACCGACCGGGCCGGCGGAGGCCGTCCGTGTGTGCGGGGCCGCCCGTCCCCGGGTGCCCGTACCGGCCGGGCCGTCCGTGCCCGACCGGTCTACGCGTACCAGCCGAACCGCTCCGCCATCACCGGCAGCCGCTCCGCGACCAGCGCGTGTGCGGCGGCCCGGGGTGTGCAGCCCTCCGCCGCGGCCCGCTCCAGGACGTGGTCGACCAGGGCACGCATGGAGCGGCGGGTGTGCCGGAACGCCTCCTCGGCGTCGGGCCCGATGTCCCCGAACAGCGTCCACCACCACCATGCGTTGGTGGCGGAGTTGACCACCACATCGGGCAGCACCGTGATGCCGCGCCCGGCGAGCAGCGCCTCCGCTTCCGGCAGCACCGGCATGTTCGCGGCCTCGACCACCCAACGCGCGCGGACCGCGGCCTGGTTGACGGCGTCGACGGCGTACGACACCGCGGCCGGGACCAGGATCTCCGCCTCGGCGCCCAGCCAGGCGTCGGCCGGCAGTTCCTGACACCCCGGGCGCAGCGTGCCGCGGTCGATCACCCCGTACGCGTCCCGTGCGGCCAGCAGCGCCTCGACGTCCAGCCCCGCCGGATCGGCGATGGTCCCCAGCACGTCGGCGACCGCGACGACGGTCAGCCCGGCCTCGGAGAGGAAACGTGCCGTCGCTCCGCCCATGGTGCCGAAACCCTGCACGGACACCCGGGTGCCGGAGTACGCCACTCCCTCCCGGTCCAGCGCGGCGAGTGCGGACTCCGCGACCCCGCATCCGCCGACCAGCCCGTCCAGGCCGATCCCGCCGACCGTGACCCCGAAGGCGTCCGCGAGCCGCCGCCGAGCCGCCGTCTCGTCGTCCAGCAGCGGGTGGACCGCCTGGACGGTGGACACGAGCCCGGCCTCCGCGGCGGCCCGGTCGACCAGGTCCTGACTGAGCCCGAGGTCCTCCCCGGTCGTCCAGACGTTCTCCACGTACGGGCGCACGGCCCGCAGGAACCGCACGAGGACCCCGTGGGCGGCCGGGTCCCGCGGGTCGCAGTCGATGCCGCCCTTCGCCCCGCCCAGGGGCACGTAGCGCGACGGCGGGCCGTCGGGGTCGAAGTGCAGGGCCTCCTTCATGGTCATGCCCCGCGCCAGGCCGGTCACCTCGGCCAGGGTGCAGCCCTTGCGCATCCGCAGACCGCCGCTCGACACCCCGCGCACCAGCCGGTCGACGACGAGGTACCCGACCGTGCCGGTGACATGGTCCGTCCAGGTCAGGGAGATCAGCGGGGCGGGGGCGGGGGACGGCACGGAACGGCTCCTGGCTCATCTGGCGCGATGTACTGAACAGTCAGTCAGTATCGGGAGGTGGTAGGGGGGTGTCAACGCACCCCCGGCGACGGATGTGACGGTGTCGTCCCCCGGATGCGGAATCCTTCGGCGTGCACGGACGTTGGACTCGGCATGACGGACATCGATTCCGCGCGCGAGGCGCTGCTCCGACTCCTCGGGCAGCACGCCGGCGGAGTGCTGGTCACCCTCAAGCGTGACGGCAGGCCCCAGCTGTCGAACGTGAACCACGCCTACTACCCCGACGAGGGGGTGATCCGCGTCTCCCTCACCGAGGACCGTGTGAAGACCCGCAACCTCCGCCGGGACCCGCGGGCGGCCTACCACGTGACGAGCGACGACCGGTGGGCGTGGACCGCGGCCGACGCCACCGCCGAGCTGACGCCGCCCGCGGCCGATCCGCACGACGCCGTGGTGGAACAGCTGATCGCGCTCTACCGGGACGTCCAGGGCGAACACCCCGACTGGGACGACTACCGTCGCGCGATGGTCCGGGACCGCAGAGTGGTCCTGACCCTGAGGATCGAACACGTCTACGGCCAGCCGCGTGCCTGACGCGGCACCCGCGACGGGAGCCCGGACACGGCCCGGGGGAGCGCATCCGTGTTGCTCCGTTCACCGCAGTGCCCTCGCCCCGTCGTACCGCCCGACCATAATGAGACGACACCGACTCCCTCAGGAGATGTTGTGACCGGCGCAGACCATCAGCCCTCGCTCCGTACCAGACTCCGCTCGCTGCGCCCCGAGGCCTTCGGGGCGGACCCGTCCGGAGCGCGGATGGAGCGGATCCGCCGCTCGCCCAACTTCGCCGACGGGGTGTTCCGCAATCCCGAGGGGGCCCGGACCAGGCCGTCCGGTTCCATGCTCGAATTCGCCAAGGTGTACTTCCAGAAGGAGGAGCGGGCCCGCAGGTCCCCGCTCGGGACCGTACCCGTCCACGCCACGACCCTGGCCGACCTGGCCGCACCGCCCTCGTCGGGCCTGCGGGTGACCTGGCTCGGCCACTCCAGCGTGCTGGTCGAGATCGACGGCCGCCGGGTGCTGTTCGACCCGGTCTGGGGCGAGCGCTGCTCGCCGTTCGCCTTCGCCGGGCCCAAGCGCCTGCACCCCGTCCCGCTGCCGCTCGCCTCGCTCGGGCCCGTGGACGCCGTCGTGATCTCCCACGACCACTACGACCACCTCGACCTGCCGACGATCAAGGCCCTGGCGGGTACGGACACGGTCTTCGCGGTACCGCTCGGGGTGGGCGCCCACCTGGAGCGGTGGGGCGTTCCGCCGGACCGCATCCACGAGCTCGACTGGAACGAGACCGCGCAGGTCGCGGGCATCGGCCTGACCGCGACCCCCGCGCGGCACTTCTGCGGCCGCGGACTGCGCAACCAGCAGCACACGCTCTGGGCCTCGTGGGTCGTCACCGGCCCGGAGCACCGCGTCTACCACAGCGGGGACACCGGGTACTTCTCCGGCTTCAAGGACATCGGGGCCGCGCACGGCCCCTTCGACGTGACCATGATCCAGGTCGGTGCCTACTCGGAGTACTGGCCCGACATCCACATGACGCCGGCCGAGGGACTGCGGGCCCACCTGGACCTCCAGGGCGGCACGCCGCACGGGGCCCTGCTGCCCATCCACTGGGGCACCTTCAACCTGGCCCCGCACCCGTGGGCCGAGCCCGGCGAGTGGATGAAGGACGTCGCCGACGAGGCGGGCCAGGCCCTGGCCCTGCCCCGGCCGGGCGAGCCCTTCGAGCCGGCGGAGAAGCTGCCCTCGGACGCCTGGTGGCGGGGCGTGGCCGCACCCGCCGCCCACCCGTGGCGCCGTGCCGAGGTGGCGGACGCCGCGCCGGTGCACCAGGAGGAAGTCGACCTCGCCGGCGAGCGGTGACGCGCGGAGGCCCGGGGGCTGCCGGGGCTCCCGGGGCCGGGGCTTCCGAGGGCGACCGGGCCGCCGGGCCCGGTCCGCTCGGGGGGTGACCGACGACGGGTCCGCCCGGCGGTCCAGGCCCCTGCGGGGGTGACGGCCACCGGCTGAGACCAACGTGATCCCGGAGGCACAGGGGAGTCCGCTCCGGCGGTGACGTGCGAGCGGGACGCCCCCGCCGGCCTCGCCGGCACCCGGTCCGGGGCGGTCCCCGTTCGGTCCGAGGCGAACGCTGCCCCGGTCGAGGCGGCCCCCGCTAGGTGCTGTGCCCCCTGCTCAGGGCCCGTGCGGCCCCCGCCCCCGGGCGCCCTGACCCGGAGGAGGCGGCCTCTGCCCCGTCCCGTGCGGCACCCCGGGGCGCTGTGCCCCCTGCTCCGGGCTCGTGCGGCCCCGTCCCGTGCGGCCCCCGGGTGCTGTGCCCCCCCCGCTCCCGGCCCGTGCAGCCCCGCCGCTGCGGCCTCAGGCGGGATAGGCGTGGGTCTGGGTGGCCTTCACCGTCGCCCAGACCTCCGCACCCGGCCGCAGGTCGAGCTCGGCGGCGGCGACGGTCGTCAGGTCCGCGGCCATGCGCAGCTCGCCGGTGAGGTCCGCGCGGATCCGGTCCCCGTGGGTCTCCAGACCGGCGATCTCGCAGTGCCAGAGATTGCGGGCGCTCGTACCGGTGGGACGTTCCCGGTGGAGGGTGACCGCGCTCGGCGGGAAGGCCACGAAGACCGGCCCGGACACCTGCTCCGACGCGGTGAGCGGGGATCCGGAGCCGAGGCGGACGGTGTGCCCGTCCGCCTCGCCCCGGTACAGGTTCAGGCCGACCAGCTGTGCGATGTAGTCCGTGCGCGGGCGGCGGGCGACGTCGGACGGCGTCCCCTCCTGGACGACACGGCCGTCCTCGACGACGACCAGCCGGTCGGCCAGCACCATGGCGTCCAGGGGATCGTGCGTGACCAGCACGGCGACGGCCTCGAACTCGGCCAGATGCCGTCTGAGCTGGGAGCGGACCTCCAGGCGGGTGCGGGCGTCCAGCGCCGCCAGCGGCTCGTCCAGGAGCAGGAGCCGCGGCCGGGTCGCGAGCGCCCGGGCCAGGGCGACCCGCTGGGCCTGTCCGCCCGACAGCTTACGGGGCTTCACGCCCAGGTGCTCCGCGAGCCCCAGCCGGCGGAGCCAGTCGGCGGCCTGCTCGCGCGCCGCCGCCTTGGCCACGCCCTGGCAGCGCGGTCCGAAGGCCACGTTGTCCAGGGCGCTGAGGTGGGGGAAGAGCAGGTAGTCCTGGAAGACGACGCCGACCGGGCGGAACTCCGGCGGCGTCCGCTCCCAGGGGGCTCCGTCCAGCCGCAGATGACCGCCGGTGAGCGGGGTCAGACCGGCGAGGGCCCGCAGGGCGGTGGTCTTGCCCGCGCCGTTGGGGCCGAGCAGGGCGACCACGTCGCCCGGCCGGGCGGTCAGCGCCACGTCGAGGCGGAAGGCGCCCCGCTCGACGACCAGACGGGCGTCGAGCCCGGCCCCGGAGGCCGCGCGGCCCGGCTCGTCGTCCGGACCGACGGACTCGTGGGCGCCGCGGGTGTCCTCGGCGCCGGGGGTGTCGTGGGCCGCACGGGCGGAGACACCGGTCCGGGCCTCGCGGGCGGAGCCCGGGATCTCGGTCATCCTGCTGTCATCCAACGGTCGCGCAGGCCGGCCAGCACCGCGATGGACACCGCGAGCAGAACCAGACTGAGGGCTACGGCCGCCTCCGGATCGCTCTGCAGGGCGAGGTACACGGCCAGCGGCATGGTCTGGGTACGGCCCGGGAAGTTGCCCGCGAAGGTGATCGTCGCGCCGAACTCACCCAGGGCGCGGGCCCAGGCGAGCACCGCGCCCGCCGCGATACCGGGAGCGATCAGCGGCAGGGTGACCCGCCGGAACGCGGTGAAGCGGGAGGCGCCGAGCGTCGCGGCGGCCTCCTCGAAGCGGGGGTCGGCGGCGCGCAGCGTGCCCTCCACACTGATGACGAGGAACGGCATCGCGACGAACGCCTCGGCGATCACGACCCCGGTCGTCGTGAAGGGCAGCGTGATCCCGAACCAGTCGTCGAGCGACCTCCCGATGATCCCGTTGCGGCCGAGGGCCATCAGCAGGGCCACACCGCCCACCACGGGGGGCAGCACGAGCGGCAGCGTGACCAGGGCCCGTACGAGACCGCGGCCGGGGAACTCGACGCGGGCCAGCAGCCAGGCCAGCGGCACACCGATCACCAGGCTCACCGCGGTGGCCGCCGTGGCGCAGACCAGCGACAGCTGGAGCGCCTGCCACACCTCGGCGCTGGTCAGCAGCTCGGGCAGGCTCCGCCACGGAGCGCGTACGAGCAGTGCGACCAGCGGCACGATCAGGAAGGCGAGGCCGATCAGCGCGGGCACCAGCAGGGGCAGGGGCGCCCCCCGGCCGCCGCCCTTCCGCTCGCGCCGGCGCCGCGGCCCGCCCGCGGAGGGGCCGGCCGCGGCGCCCGGGCCGTCGAGCAACGTCACGGCTTCAGGAACCCGGCCCCGGTCAGGACCTTCTGGCCCTGGGCGGACCGCACGAGGGCGATGAAGGCCTCGGCGGCGTCCGCGTTCGCGGAGTCCTTGAGCCGGACGATCGGATAGTCGTTGACGGCATCGGCCGACTCGGGGAATTCCACGCCCTCCACCTTGCCACCCGCCGCGTGCACATCGGTCGTGTAGACGACGGCCGCGTCGGCCTCCTTCAGCTCGACCTTGGTCAGGGCCGACTTGACGTCCTGCTCGTACGAGACGGGGGTGAGCGTGAGCCCGCCGGCGTCCAGGGCCTTCTGGGCGGCGGCGCCGCAGGGCACCTCCTTGTCGCACAGGACCACCTTGAGACCCGGATCGGTGAGGTCCTTCAGCGAGGAGACCCGGTCGGGATTGCCCGGCAGCGTGGCGATCTCCAGCTGGTTGCGCACGAAGGTGGCCGGCGCGCCCGAGGCGCTCCCCGCCTCCGTGACGATCTTCATCGTCTTCGGGCTCGCGGAGGCGAACACATCGGCCGGCGCGCCCCCGGTGATCCCCGCCGCGAGGGAGTCGCTGCCGCCGAAGTTGAAGGAGACCTTCGTACCGGGGTGCGCCTTCTCGAACTCCTCGCCCAGGGTGGTGAAGCTCTCCTTGAGGGAGGCGGCGGCGAACACGGTCACCGGGCCGGACAGCTCGTCCGACCCGGATGCGGAGGACCCCGACGTCGCCGACGCGGAGTCGTCCGACGACGAACAGCCGCTCAGCACCAGCAGGGCGGCTGCGCCTGTACCGGCCGTCCGCAGGATCCGGCGGGTCCGGCGCGCACTACGGGTCATGATGGGTCGCTCCCTCTCGTCCTCACGGACACAGTCACCGGCGGTCCTCGCGGACCGCCCACGGTCTTTCCACGCCCCCACGGGCCGGGGCGCTCACGGCACCCGCCGGAACACCGGGCTCCGGCACCGGCCCTGCCGCCGGCGACCCCGCAGCCCGTACGAGCCCCGGCATCCGACCCGCACCGGCAGGTCCCGGAGCGGCAGCCCGGGCACGGCGCCGGAGCGGTGCCTCGGGCCGAGGAGCCCGGGGCCGTCCGTTCCGTAGCGTGCGGACCGGACGTGGCCGGCCGGTCTGTGCAGGAACGTTCCGGCGTCCCGGGACGTCGCGTCCGGCGCGGCGACCTCGCAGTCCTTGAGGTGCCCGACGGGGTCCGTGCGGCGCCCGACGGGGTCGGCGAGGACACCGGGTGGGGCGGCGCCCTTTCCGGTCCGGTGGGTATGCATGCGCTGATGATACTGCCGCAGATGCCAGGCAAAAGTCTCCTGTCGCTTCGTATGAGTGAGAAACGAACGTGGTCGAGCTGGCATGTGCGTTTGTACAGGGGAGTGGTCCGGGTACCGTCACCGAGGAGGTGGTACCCGTGAGTCAGCCCCTCGCAGCCGCCGCTACGACGGCCGGACCGGCACCGGCGTTCGCCCTCGGCGGTGACGTGGCCCGCCCGGCCCGGCTGTCCGTGTGCGACCTGTCCGCCTGGCCGCAGCACACGTCGGACGTCAGTTTCGAGTGCGCCACCAGTGGCGTCCAGCACCACCGCTTCACCGGGCCGTTGCTGCACGACGTGCTCATGGACGCCGGGCCCCGCTTCGCTCCCGCCCGGCGCAGGGACCGGCTGCGCTTCCTGATCGCCGTCTCCGGAGCGGACGGCCACCGCGCACTGCTGTCCTGGGCGGAGATCGACCCGGACTTCGGGCAGGCCCGGGTGCTGCTCGCGGTCACCATCGACGGCACCCCGCTCGACCGTTCCGGACCGCAGCTCGTCCTGCCGCAGGACCGCTGCGGCGCCCGCCACGTCAGCGGCATCAACGCCCTCCGGGTGGACGGCGGTTACTCCACATGGGAGTGACGGCCCCTGGGCGGGCGCCTGTTGACAGCCCGGGACCCCGCTCGCTTTACTCCCTCCCAGGCCGAAGTCCCGCACTCGGCCCCAGAGGTACGCCCAGCCGGTACCGCGGTCCACGCACCGTCAGCCCGGACTGAGTCGCCAGGACCCGTGCACGCGCGGTGTCCGAGGCGGGGACGTACCCCCCATCCCCCGGAGTTCGTGATGTCCTTCGTCAACCGCGTCCGGTCCCATGGACGGGTTCCGGTGGCAGCAGCCGTGGCAGCGGCGCTGATCACCCCGCTGTTCTTCACCTCCACCGCCGACGGTGCCGCCCTGGCCGTGAGCCCCCCGCCGGCGCACGCCGATTTCGACTACCAGATCGGCGAGCCGTACACGCCCCCGGCCGGGGTGGAGGTCGTGAGCCGCGACCACACCGCATCGCCCGCGGCGGGCCTCTATTCCATCTGCTACGTCAACGCCTTCCAGGCGCAGCCGGGAGCCGAGAGCGAGTGGGGCGACCTGCTGCTGCGGGACGCCGCCGGTGAGATCGTCTACGACGAGGGCTGGGGCGAGGCGATCCTGGACATCCGGACCGCCGCCAAGCGCCAGCGGATCGCCGCCAAGGTCAACTCCTGGATCGACTCGTGCGCCACCAAGGGGTTCCGGGCCGTCGAGCCGGACAACCTCGACACCTTCGCGCGCACCGATCTGATCAGTGAGGCCCAGGCGAAGACGTTCGTCAGGCTGCTCGCCGACCACGCCCACGAGAAGGGCCTCGCGATCGCGCAGAAGAACACCTCGGAGTTCTCCCTCGACCGCGACGAGACGGGCCTCGACTTCGCGGTCGCCGAGGAGTGCGGCGAGTGGGACGAATGCGGTGACTACACCGAGGGCTTCGGCGACGACGTGATCGTCATCGAGTACCAGGAGCAGGCCTTCAGGGAGACGTGCGCCGAGTTCGGGAGCCGGCTCAGTGTGGTGCTGCGCGACGTGGACGTCAGCGCCCCGGGTGACGGCGGGTACGTCCGGAAGACCTGCTGAGCCGGTCCTGAGGACCGCCCTGCCCGGCCGTGCCCGCGCGGCGACGGGCGGGGCGGTGACCCGGCTCGGCGGCGGGAAGTGCGTGCGGGCGGGGTGTGACCGGCGGGCTCCGCCGGCGCCACCCGCCCGCCCGGGACCCCCGGAGGGCGGCGTGCCCGGCCGGGGGCTCAGCCCGGGGAGCCGGGGCCGGGCGGGATCTGGACCGTCATGATCAGGTGGCACGTCCCGCTGCCCGAACCGCGGTAGGCGTGGGGGGCGTCGCCGTCGAACGTGGCGGTCTGGCCGGCCTCGACCGAGTGCTCCGCGCCGTCGACGACCAGCGTCATCCGGCCCGAGGTGACGCTGACGGTCTCCACCACGCCGGCCTGGTGCGGGTGGCTGGCGTACTCCTCGCCCGGCTCCAGCCTCCAGCGCCAGATCTCGACCGGGGCCGGGCCCGAGGTCGTCAGCACGAGCCGGGCCTCGCCGCCCCGCTCGCTGGCCCAGAGCGGCATGAGGGCGTCGGCGGACACCACGCGGACGCGGCCTCCGGCCGACCCCTCCAGCAGGGCGGACACGGAGACACCGAGTGTGTCGGCCAGTCGGACGAGCGTGGCGAAGTTCGGATTGCCCTGCGCCTTCTCCAGCCCGACCAGCGCGCCCTTGCTCACCGTGGCGCGCCGTCCCAGCTCGTCCAGGGACAGCCCCGCACGGGTGCGCGCGGCCCGGACGTTGCGGGCGAGCGTGCGCAGGGCCTCCTCTGCCTCGGGCACCTGATCACCTTCCTGATCCGTTGGACAGCGGAATGGTCCGCTCGGTCGTTCGGTTGACAACGGGCGGTCGTTTCATTGTACGGTCCAGTCGTTCCGCTATGGAACGGTGGCGGGTCGCCGCGCTCCTTCGAGCCGGACGGGCACCGCGGTGCGTCGCCTCCCGCCCCTGCGGTACGGCTCTGCCCCCGGCCGCCGTGCCCGGACCGTACCGGTCGCTCGCGACCCCGCCACGACCGCCCTCACGCACACGAACACAGGACACCGCCCCATGACCGTCTTCCGCCTGCACCCCGATGTCGCCGCCGCGTTCCCCGACACCCTCGTCGCCCTGGTCACCGCGACCGGCCTGCGCGGACGCGAACCCTGGCCCGAGACCGCCGCCGCCCTGGACGACCTGGAGCGGCAGGTCGCCGACGGCGCCTGGCTGCCGGCCGACGAGAGCGACCCCCGGATCGAGGCCTGGCACACGGTCTACCGCTCCTTCGGCACCAACCCCCGCCGCATCCGCCCCAGCGTCGACGCGCTCGGCCGCCGCGTGGCCAAGAAGGGCACACTGCCCCGGATCAACCCCGCGGTCGACGCCTACAACGCCGTCTCCCTCCGCCACGGTCTGCCCGCCGGCGCCTTCGACCTCCGGCACGTCGCCGGCGACATCGACATCCGGTACGCCGACGGCAGCGAGGAGTTCACCCCGCTCGGCGAACCGGACACCCTGGAGAACCCCAAGCCCGGCGAGGTCGTCTACGCCGACACCGCCGGCGTCCTGACCCGGCACTGGAACCACCGCGACGCCCATCGCACGCGTGTCACCGAGGACAGCACCCGGGTGACCTTCGTCCTGGAGACCCCGCACGCCGCCCGAGACGGTCATCTCGTCGAGGCCGCCGCGACGGCACTCCGGGGCCTGCTCCTCCCGCACGCCGAGGACGCGGCCGTGCGCCACCTCGGCCCCGCCCACCCGGAGGCGGGCGTCTGACCGCCCCGACACCCGCCCCACCGCTCCACCCCTGCGGGCACGCCTCCGGCCGGCCCGCCCGCCTGTGCCCGCGCCCGTCCTCGGCCGTCGGCACGGCCGCCGCTCTCCGGAAGGAGCGTGGCGCCGTAGAGCGGGAAGCGGGGGCAGGAAGCCGGGACCCCGGGAAAGGGGGACGGGCATGCGTGCACCGCCGTCGATCGGGTACCCGGCAGCCCAAGGCCTGACCGACCGCAGAAGGGGTTGTCCTCCATGTCCTCCTCACTCGTCGAAACCGTCGACATCAAGGCGCCGATCAGCGTCACCTGGGCGCTGTGGAGCGATGTGACGCAGTGGCCGAAGTTCCTGAGCCACGTGCGGCGGGTGGACCCGATGGACGAGCGCAGGTTCTCCTGGCAGGTGTCCGTGCCGGGTGCCGACAAGGGCTTCGTCGCCGAGCTGACCGAGGTCGTCCCGGAGGACCGGATCGCCTGGAAGACGATCGAGGGCGTGCACCATGCCGGTGTGGTCACCTTCCACCGGCTCGACGACACGTCCAGCCGTGTCGCCCTCCAGATCGAGTACGACCCCCACGGCTTCGTGGAGCGCCTCGGCGCCCTGACCAACCTCGACTCGGTGCTGGCCAACTACGACCTGGGCGAGTTCCAGAAACTGGCCGAGGCCACGGCCGCGGGCGAAGCGCCCCGGCTCCCGTGACCACGGGCCGCCCGCCCCGCGGCTGACACTCGCACAGGCGACCGCCCGCGCCCCCCGACGAGGGGAGCACGGGCGGTCGTCTGTGTGTACCGGGACGGCGGGGAGGGGCCGGCCTCACACCGGTGTGGAGGCTCCGGCCCCGCGGTCGGCAGGCTCCTCGGAGGGAGCGGCCGGGGCGGTGGACGCGCCGGTGGACCCCTCGGCCGGCGTCCCGGCGGCCGGGTTCCGGGCGAGCGGGACCCGGCCCCTCCGGGCGCGCTCCGCCGCCGCCTGGCGTGCGGTGCGCAGCGGGGCCTGGGTCCATTCGGCGAACCACCAGACTCCGGCCACCACGCAGGACCACATCAGCCCGCTCAGCACCGCATCCGGCCACGGCGCCCGTTCCGCCCAGCGCTCCACGCCGGTCAGGGCCACCCACCCGCTGAGCAGCACGGTCAGAACTCGTACACGCCTGTATCGGAACATCCAGGCCCGCTACCCCCGTTCGGCGGGCTCACGCAGCGTCACCTCGAAAGAGTCGCTGGAAGGAGCACGAGACGGAGCCGGGTGGTGCGGGGCCGGGGCGGGAGGTCCGTCGGTCGCATCGTCCCGGTGCCCGGGTCCGGCCGGCGGTGTCCCGCCGCCCACCGGGGATTCGTACGTGGGATCGATACCCGGCCGTCCGTCCCGGGGTGGGGCCGCGGGGATTCGGCTGTCCGTACGAGGCGTCATACCAGAGCGGGACGCCTGGCGGGCAACTTCGACAACTGCACGCCGAGTACCGGCGATTGACGACTACCGTGTGTTGCCGGTGATCAACGGTGGGCTCCTATCGGTCGAGCCCGCTCCAGCCGTTGACCCGGGCCTGACCGACCACCGTAGGTGTCACCACACGAATGCCGATTCCTGGTGCCCCACGTACCGAGGACGAAGATGTCTCAACTTCGCGCACCCAGCGCGCGACCGGAACGCCGCGAGAGCGGCCGGCACGGCCGTCCGGGTGGCCGCTCGCACGCGGCCGCGAACCGGCCGCGCGCCGCGCAGCCACCTCCCGACAGCCGCCTGCGACCCCAGCTGATGCGCACGGCACTCCTGCCGACCGTGGCCGCCCTGCTCAGCGGGGCCGCGGCCGTCATCTTCACGGTCCGGGCCTCCGGGGTCAGCCCCTCGGGAAGCCTCCTGGCCGCGCTCGGCGGATCCGGCGCGCTGGCCGTGGCGGCGCTCGCGGCGGCCGTCCTCGGCGCCAACCGTGTCTCCGCCGGGGTGCTCGACCGCGCCCTGGCGCTCCGGCGCACCGGAGCCCAGCACCATGCCGAGCTCCAGCGGGTCATGGAACGGATCCGCGCGGGCGAGGCGCTGCCGGCCCGCCGGGACACACCCCCCGCCGACGCGGACGCGGACGCCTTCGACCTCCTCGCCCAGGAGATGGGCCGCGCGCACGACAGTGCGGTGGCCGCCGTCGTCGAGGCGTCCCAGCTGTTCCGCGGCCACGCCAACGGCGACGAACAGAAGGTCGAGGTGTTCGTCAACCTCGCCCGGCGCCTGCAGTCCCTCGTGCACCGCGAGATCCAGATCCTGGACGAATTGGAGAACCAGGTCGAGGATCCCGACCTGCTCAAGGGCCTCTTCCACGTCGACCACCTCGCCACCCGCATCCGTAGGCACGCCGAGAACCTCGCCGTCCTCGGCGGCGCGGTCTCGCGGCGCCAGTGGAGCAACCCCGTGACCATGACGGAGGTGCTCCGCTCGGCGATCGCGGAGGTCGAGCAGTACCCCCGGGTCAAGCTCGTGCCGCCGATCGACGGCACCCTGCGCGGACACGCCGTCGCCGACGTGATCCACCTCCTCGCCGAACTCGTCGAGAACGCCACGGTGTTCTCCGCTCCGCACACCCAGGTCCTGCTGCGCGCCCAGCGCGTCACCGCCGGACTGGCCCTGGAGGTGGAGGACAGGGGCCTCGGCATGCCCGCGCAGGAGCAGAAGCGGATGAACACCCTGCTCGCCGATCCCGACCAGGTCAACGTCGCCCACCTGCTCCAGGACGGGCGGATCGGGCTGTTCGTCGTCGCCTCGCTGGCCCGCCGGCACGGCATCGCCGTCCGGCTGCAGAGCAACATCTACGGGGGCACGCAGGCGGTGCTCGTGCTGCCCGAGGTCCTCCTGGGCATCGACATCGACGCCACCGCACCCGGCACCGTGCCGGGCCCGCAGCCCGCAGCCCCGCACCTCCCGCCCGCGCAGGTCGCGGCGCCCGTGATCCCGGCGCAGGCGGCGGTGGAGTCCCCGCCGTCCCCCGACCGGACTCCGGCGAGCGACGGGCGCGGCGCGGGCCCCCCGCTGCCGCTGCGCGCCGAGCGCGTCGACCGTCCGAACCTCGCAGCGTCCCCGCCGGGCGCGGGGCCCGCCGGGATCATGGAGCCCGCTCACGCTCCGGTGCCCGCGGCCTTCCAGGGGCCCGTCCCGTCCGCCGGACCCGTCGAGCCCGTCCCGCCCGCCGGGGTGGATCTCGCCGCTCCGGTCGTGCCCGCGGTGGTGGACCTCGCCGCCCCGGCCGCCGAGGCCGAACCCGACCGCCCCCGACTGCCCCGGCGCAGCAACCAGGAAC
This sequence comes from Streptomyces sp. NPDC006296, assembly GCF_040613235.1. Lineage (NCBI taxonomy): Bacteria > Bacillati > Actinomycetota > Actinomycetes > Kitasatosporales > Streptomycetaceae > Streptomyces > Streptomyces sp. NPDC006296. The sequence goes on from NZ_JBEXRT010000002.1 coordinate 232,727, forward strand.
ATCTGGTTCCGCAGCTCCGTGAGGCACCCGCCCCGCGCGCCGAAGACGAGAACGCCCTCCACGACCCCGGTCTGATGGCCGCCTTCCGCCGCGGTGTCGATCTCGCCGAGGCCCAGAACGCCGAGGCCCAGAACGCCCAGGCCCACAACGCCCAGGCACCGGGCCCCGATCCGCAGAACCCCGAAGAGCCGGGGGTGACGGACCCGTACCGACCCTCCGGTGCCGTCCCCGTCCCCACCGGCCACGCCCCGGGCGTCGGCGTGCAGCGCCCCCACGGCCTCGCCCCGCTGCCCTTCCGTTCCCCCGCCGGCGCCGTGCCCGTCCGCACGGAGCGGACCGGCCCGGCGCACCGGGTCCCGCAGGCACCCGGACCGGACCCCCGCCCCGAGAACACGTTCAAGGAGTAGACGCATCATGACGAGCGACACGCCGTCCGGTCAGGTCTCGGACCTCGACTGGCTGCTGAGCGGCCTGGTCCAACGCGTACCCCACACGCGCAGCGCCGTCCTCCTCTCGGCGGACGGACTGGTGAAGTCCGTCCACGGGATGGACGCCGACAGCGCCGATCACATGGCGGCCCTCGCCGCGGGGCTGTACTCACTCGGCCGCAGTGCCGGGGCACGGTTCGGCGACAACGGCGACGTGCGGCAGGTCGTGGTCGAGCTCGACTCGACCCTGCTGTTCGTCTCCACCGCCGGATCCGGGACCTGTCTCGCCGTCCTCGCGGGCCGCGAGGCGGACGCCGCCGTCCTGGGCTACGAGATGGCCATGCTGGTCAAGAGCGTGCGGCCCTACCTGATGACGCCGCTCCGGCAGCCGGCCGGAGCGCCGTTCACCCCGGGGCCGTGAGGATGCCGGTCCCGCAGGACGGGCCGTTGCTCGACGACGCGGCGGGCCGCCTCATCCGCCCGTACACCGTGAGCGACGGCCGTACGCGGCCGACCACCGTGCTCGATCTGCTCTCCCTGGTGATGGCGACGGGGAGCGATCCCCACGTCCCCCTCGGCCCCGAACACACGGTGGCCCTGGAACTCTGCGGCGGGCCCACGTCCGTGGCCGAGATCGCCGCCCATCTCCGGCTGCCCGCCGTCATCGCCAAGGTCCTCGTGTCCGACCTGGTCGACTGCGGTGCGGTCACTGCACACGCCCCCGCGTTCCACGACATGCCAACCGACCGATCTCTGCTGGAGGCAGTGCTCGATGGTCTACGACGACAGCTCTGACAGCTCCGAGTCCTTCCCGGTCGCCCTCAAGGTCCTGGTCGCGGGTGGGTTCGGCGTCGGCAAAACGACGTTCGTGGGCGCCGTCAGCGAGATCGCGCCGCTGAGTACCGAGGAACTCCTGACCCAGGTCAGCGCGGCGACCGACAGCCTCGAAGGCATCGAATCCAAATCGGCCACCACCGTGGCCATGGACTTCGGCCGGATCACCCTGTCCGAGCAGCACGTGCTCTACCTCTTCGGCACGCCCGGCCAGGAGCGCTTCTGGTTCATGTGGGACGAGCTGTCCACGGGCGCGCTCGGCGCGGTCGTGCTGGCCGACACGCGCCGACTGGCCGAGTGCTTCGCGGCCGTCGACTTCTTCGAGCGGCGCGGCATCGGCTTCATCGTCGCGGTCAACGAGTTCGACGGTGCCTACCGCTACGAACCGGAGGAGGTGCGGGCGGCGCTCGACCTCGGACCCGAGGTGCCGGTCGTCCTCTGCGACGCCCGGATCGCCAGCTCGGGGACCGGAGCGCTGGTCACCCTCCTCCAGCACCTCATCAACGCCACGACGCCCGCGCCGCTCCCGGTCTTCGGCGCCCATCCGTGACCTCGGCGCCCCGGCGGCCGTGCGCCGCCGCCGCTCGCGCCGCGGGTCCGGCGACGCCCGCGGAGCCGAGCGGGGGACCGCCGGGGGAGCGGACTCCGGGGACCCCGTGGCGGCCGGGGCCACCGCGCGGCGCCCCGGCGGGGCAGGAGGCCCGCCGGGTGACGGCCCTGCGCGGCGGCGGCCGGACGCCGGGCGGCTCCGCCGTGCGCAGGGCCGTGGATCAGGGCCGCGGATCAGGGCCGCAGGAAGCCGGTGATCCGCTGCCGCAGTGCGTGCGGGTCGAGCCCGTGCGCCGTCAGGTGCTCCTGCATCTGCCCGTACCTGCGCAGCTCGCTCCGGCCCACCCCCAGGCCGAGCACCCGGTGGGGCAGGTCGGCGAGGGCGTCGTTGGCCGCCGAGGTGGAGGTCCCCGCCAGATAGGGCTCGACGAGCACGATGTCCGCCGGCCCCCGCGTCCCGGCCGCGCGGCGCAGGCCCGCCGCGTCGAAGGGGCGCACCGTCGTCGCGTACAGCACGGTCGTGTCCAGCCCCTCCGTCGCTTCCAGGACGTGGTCCAGCATCGGCCCGACGGCCACCACCACCCCGCCGCTGCCCTCCCGCACGGTGTCGAAGCCCGGCCCGGAGACCGGACGGGCGGTGCCGTTCGACTGGAGGGAGAGGCGTACGTAGACGCGGTCGTCCCCCGATACGGCCCGCCGTAGCAGCGTCTCCGCCTCGTCCGGGTGCCCCGGCACCAGCACCGTCCAGCCGTCGAGCGTGTCCAGGAGGGCGACGTCGCCCGGCGCCATGTGGGTGAAGCCCCCGGCCGGCCAGTCGTACGAGCCGCCGGCGCTGACCAGCACCCCTCCCACCCCCTGGTGCCCGAGATCCAGTTTCACCTGCTCGAAGGGGCGTTCCACGAGGAAGCTCGCGAAGGTGTGCATGACGGGCCGCATGCCGGTCAGCGCCATACCGGCGCCCGCGCCGATGAGCAGCTGCTCCCTGATCCCCACGTTGACCACCCGGTGCGGATGGGCCCGCTCGGCCGGACCGAAACCGTCCCGGCTGATCTCGGCCAGCACCAGGGCGGTGCGGGGGTCCTCGTCCAGGAGGCGGGTCGTGGTGGCGATGAAGCGGTCGCGCATGGTGTCCATGGGGTGTCCTCGATCCTGTTCGGTTGCGGTGGGCGGGGCCGGACGGTCAGCGGCCGGGCGCCACGCGGGCGATCACGGCGTGCGGCCGACCGGGGTGCGGCGCGGTGAAAGCGGCGTACAGCGCCTCGTGGTCGCGGCCGTCCACGGTCAGGGCGGACCATCCACCGGCCTCGAACCGTGCCGCGATACCGCCCGGCCTCGCGTGCGTCGCCGAGGCGTTGTCGATCACCACGGTGTGCAGCCGGTCGAGCCCGGCCGGGCCCGCGTAGGCGATCGCCTCGTGGTTGCTGCCCTCGTCCAGCTCGGCGTCGCCGGTCAGCACCCACACGCGCGGGTCGGTCAGCCCCTGCGCGCGCAGCCCCAGCGCAGTGCCGACGGCGAGCGGGAGCCCGTGCCCGAGCGACCCACTGCCGATCTCGGCGCCCGGCACGAGGAGCCGGTCGGGGTGGTGCCCGAGCGGCGAGTCGTACGACCCGAAACCGCTCAGCAGCTCCTCGCCGAAGAAGCCGCGGGCGGCCAGCACGGCGTAGTAGGCCATCGGGCCGTGCCCCTTCGAGAGCAGGAACCGGTCCCGGCCGGGCGAGCCGGCGGTGGCGGGTGAGACCCGCAGCACACGGTCGTACAGCACCCAGAGGGCGTCCAGGGTGGAGGTGGCGGCCGGACCGTGCTTCTCGTCGCCGGTCATGAGGCCCATCAGCCGGTCCAGCTCGGCGTAGCCGCGGACCGGCGGTGTCGTCGTGTTCGTCATGCGGCCCAGCATTCGACCTCAAGCGCGATCGAGGTCAAGTCCCTCGACGGCCGGGGAACGGGTTCGTGAGTACCGGTGCAAGTGCGGTATTGTTCTCATGCGCGTTCAGCCCGGGGGAAACCCCAGGTCAGACGGACAGCGGGACGTGGCGCAGCTTGGTAGCGCACTTGACTGGGGGTCAAGGGGTCGCAGGTTCAAATCCTGTCGTCCCGACTCGGCAGAGTCGTGAAGCGAGGGCCGGTTTCGGAGAGATCCGAAACCGGCCCTCGCTCGTGCGTGCGGCCGGTTCCGCTTCCGCGGCGGTGGTGCCGTGACCTGGCCGGGGCCGTCGTGGCGGGTGTGGTCCATCTCCGGCGGGTCGTCCGATCGGCTGATCTCCCGGTCGTCCGTCCGGCTCCCCGAGGCTGTCCGACGGGGGGACGTGCCGGCGCGGGTGCGCGGCGGAGGCTGGAGAGGTCGGTCCGGACCCCGCGGCCGCGATGCGACCCGCGCCGCCCTCCGTGACGCGGCCGACCCCGCGGGAGCCGCGCCGCGATCCGTGGGCGCGGCGGAACCACAGGAAGGTGCCACCGATGAGCGCCAGGGCAGCACAGCCCCTCCCGCCCTTCGGGCCGTCCGGGAACCACGGGGCCCGTCCCGGTCCGCGACCGGTGCCGAGGAGGCGGTCCTCATCCCTCATGGGCGCCGTGGCGACCGCTCTGACCGTGGTGCTCGCCGGGTGCGCGCCGGGCGGGGACCCGTCTCCGGCCCCGGCCGCCCCGTCCCGGCACAGCCCGGCCGGTGACGCGCAGGAGGGCGGCGGCACGGCCCGCACGCCGCAGGGGACGCTCCTGGTCACGGATTTCGGCGCCGACACCGTGACCTTCGTCGACCCCTCGGGGCGGGAGGTGCCCGGCCGGCGGTCGGTCCAGGTCGGCACCGCCCCGTACGGTGTCGTGCTCGGCGCCGACGGCACGGCGTGGGTGGCGACGGCCGAAGGGGTGGCCGCGGTGGACACCGTGCGCCGCAAGCGGACCGCCCTCGTCCCGTACGCCACCGACACGGGACCCGTGACCACGGGCGAGTACCGGGGCGGCGGCATGGGCATCGCGCTCTCCCCGGACGGGGGGACCGTCTACGTCGGCGTGAACGTCCCCGGCGGAGCCGGAGTCCTCGAAGCCGTCGACACGGAGCGGCGCACGGTGGCCGGGACCGCCCCGGTCGGCCGCCGCCCCTTCGACGTCGACGTGTCCCGGGACGGGCGGCAGGTCTACGCGACCGGCCACGACTCCTTCGACGTCACCGTCGTCGACGCGGCGACCTGGCGGAGCCGCCGCATCGAGGTCGCCCCGTACGGGACCGAAGGAGGCCTCGGCTCCTGGCTGAAGCCGCACTACGCGGCCGTCCGGCCGTCCGACGGGGCCCTCCTTCTGCCCTTCGAGGGGGAGCGCCTCGCCGTGGTCGCACCGGACACCGGGCGGGTCCGCATCGAGCGGATGACGGCCGGCACCCACCAGCACGGGGTCGCGGTCACGGCGGACGGCACGTTGTTCGTGGTCGGGACCGGGGCCGTCGACCCCGCCGTCGGCCGGGGCCCGTCGCTGACCGTGCGTGCGGCCGACGGCGCGGAGCGCGTCATTCCGCTGGACGGTCCGCACGAGGACGTCGCGGTGAGCGCCGACGGCCGGACCGCCTACGTCTCGGGCGGCTTCACCCGGGACGGGCACTGGGACGGCCTCAGCGTGGTCGATGTGGCGACGGGTGAGGTCACCCGGGTCCCCGCCGGCACACGGCCGCTCGGCATGGTCGTCCTCGGGGCCGGGGCGCCCGGACCCGCCGGTGAGGGCTGAGCGCGACACGTCGGAGACGCCCTACCCGGATCCCGGCCGCGCCCGGAGGCCGGACGGCAACCCGGGCGGACACCGCGGGGAGGGGCACCGAGGCGGTGGGAAGCTCGCGCCCTGGGCGGCGGGGAGGCCGCGCCGGACGGTTCCGGCGCGGCCTCCTCCGTGCGGGGCGGGTCCCTCAGGCGGTCTCGCCCGTGCCGGAGCCGGACCCCGCCGCCTCCTTGATGCCCTGGGTGATGTCGTCCAGGACCGAGAGCTTCGGCGCCCGGTCGTTGATGTCGAACCCGGAACGCACGACCACCAGCATGCTCGTGACGCGGGGTGAGGGGAACGCGAGCGACTCGACGTAGCCGTCGTCGCCGTTCTCCGTCACCACCTTCCAGCGCACCAGGTAGCCCTGCTGCCCGGCGACCGTGACCGCCGTCGACCTGATCTCCTTGTGCGAGGTGATGCCGCCGTAGATCTCCCCGCCGTAGGACTCCTCGGCGTTGGCCTTGATGTCGGCCAGGGCCGCGGCCTTCGCCGTGCTCGCCTCGACCTTCAGGGCCTGGGCCGGCGCGGAGAACACCCCGCCCCGCACGCACTTCTGGGACTCGTCCCCGGGGCAGGCGTGCTCACCGGTCGTGACACCGGCCCCGATCGGTCCGGACTGGCCCTCCCAGCCGTCGGGCACCGGGATGCTGATCCCGCTGGCCGCGTCGGTGGCGTACCCGTCCTCCGTCTGAGGCATCTGCTGGTCGGGGCCCTGGCCCCCGCCGCCGTCCTGTCCGCCGGATCCGCCGCCCTGGCCGTCCTCGCCGCCGGGCCCGCCCGGCAGCCGAGGGCTCTCCGAGGGTGCGGGAGCAGCCGCCGGACCGCCGCCGCGGTCGCCCGAGCGGTCGCCCAGCAGGTACGCGCCGCCGCCGACCGCCGCGAGCACGACGATGCCGGCGGCGATCCCCGCGCCGATGCGCACGCGGCGGCGCCGGACCACCGCGGGGGATATCCGGAGCTGGTCGGTCCACCGGCTTCCGTCCCACCAGCGTTCCTGGGCGGGGCCTGTTCCTGAGTGCCCGGGGTCTGGATGCCAGCCGGGCGGGGTCATCTGGGTCACAGGAGCACGTTAATCGCACTGAGTGAGAATCGTATGAAACGCACAGCTCGATCGTCGCCGTACCCCGCACCTGACCTGACGGGACGGCACGTCCTACGGTTCGATCAGCCCCGCCCGGATCGCGTACCGGGTGAGCTCCAGCCGGTCGCGGAGGCCGAGCTTGTGCAGCAGGTTGGCCCGGTGCCGCTCCACCGTCTTGACGCTGATCACGAGTATGCCCGCGATCTCCTTCGACGAGTGGCCCTCGGCCACCAGCTTGAGGATCTCCTCCTCGCGCTCGGTGATCGCCCGGTCGGGCACGTCGCCGCCGTCCCTGGCCCGGTCCAGATAGTTCCTGATCAGGGCGGTGACCGCGCCGGGGTAGAGGAACGGCTCGTCGCGCATGGCGGCCCGGCAGGCCTCGACGAGGTCCCGGTCGGCGACGGACTTCAGCACGAACCCCGAGGCGCCGGCCTTCAACGCCTCGAAGAAGTACTGCTCGTTGTCGTACATGGTCAGCATCAGGATGCGCAGTTCCGGCATGACCCGGGACAGCTCGCGTGCCGCCTGAAGGCCCGTCAGGCGGGGCATCGCGATGTCGAGCACCGCCAGGTCGGGCCGCTCCGAGCGGGCCATCTCGATGGCCTCGGCGCCGTCGCCCGCCTCGGCGACGACCTGGAGGTCAGGTTCGCCGTCGAGGATCAGCCGCACACCGCGGCGGACCAGCGCGTGGTCGTCGGCGAGCAGGATGCGGGTCGTCCGCGAGCCGTCGGGGGAGTGGGGCATGATCTCAGGCGCTTCCGTTCCGTACGGGGACGTCCAGGCGTACGTCCGTGCCGCCCGCCGGGCCGGCGGAGAGGGTCAGTGTGGCCCCGATGAGCAGGGCGCGTTCGCGCATGCCGCGCAGACCCGCGCCCTCCGGGGCGCCCCCGAGGCCGCGGCCGTCGTCGCGGATGCGCAGCTCCACCCCCTCGGCGCTGCGGCACAGGGAGAGTTCGAGCCGGGTGGCCCCGGCGTGCCGCACGGTGTTCGTGAACGCCTCCTGGGCGATGCGGTAGACGACCAGCTCCGCCTCCTCGCCCAGGGGCGGCAGGTCCTTCTCCGTCCGGCGCCTGATCGTCAGGCCCTTGGGCGTCGGGGTCTCGGTGGTCAGTGCCGTCAGGGCGCTGACCAGCCCGAGCTCCTCCAGCACCCCGGGGCGCAGCCGCCGTGCGATCCGGCGGATCTCGTCCAGGCTCCCCCGGGTGATCTCCTGGACCTGGGTGAGTTCCTCGCGCAGGGGCTCCGGGGCGTGGCCGGTGACCCGCTTCAGCTCCAGCAGCACCGCGGTCAGGGTCTGGCCCACCTCGTCGTGCAACTCCTGGGCGACCCTGCGGCGTTCCGCCTCCTGGGCGCCGAGTGCGCGCGCGGTGCTGGTCGCGCGCTCGGCCTCCAGCCGGTCCAGCATGCTGTTGAAGGTCTCGATCAGCGCCGCGACCTCCCCCTCGCCGGCGACCTCGGGGCGCGGGCGCGGGCTCAGCAGGTCGATGGTCGCCATCGCCCGGGTGACCCGTTGCAGTGGTGCGAGTCCCAGCCGCAGCAGCAGGGCGTTCGCGCCGAGCATCAGGGTCATGCCGCCGGCCAGGATCAGAGCCTCCGTCAGCACCACGGGGGCGGAGACGGTGATCGGGCCCAGCAGGAGCAGGGCCCCGGCGGCGACCAGCACCGCGGCGTTGAGCAGGAAGATGCGCCAGAACAGGGACAAGACCGCACGGCCTCCTTCGGACGGGTACACGGGCGGACGGCTGCCTCCACTATCGCCGGTCGGGCTCTCCGCGCGGCCGCGGCCCCGGTCCGCGGCCGCGTCTGCATGGTGGACCCCCTCCAAGATGGGTGTCCGGCCCGATGTCCCCCGGGCCCGGTCCGCGGCGACGATGGAACCGGATCCGGAGGATTTCGGTCCGTCCGGTCCGTCCGACACGGGAGGGAGTCACCATGCTGTACCACGACGAGCGGCCGCACGGTTTCGAGGACCGGCTCCGCAGGGACGCCTCCGCATCCGCCGACGTCCCCGGGAAACCGCCCTCGCGCACCTTCCGCCCCGGCCCGACGACCTGGCTGTGGCTCGCCGTCGGAGTCGTCGGACTGCTGGCCGGCATCTTCATCGGCCACGGCCTCCTCATCGCCGCCGGCCTGGTGGTGGCGGGGATGGCGGCCCAGCTGCTCGACCCGCAGCGGCGCGGCCGGCGGGGCGGCGTACCGGGGACCCGCTGAGGCACGGGGCCACGGGGCCCGGGGACCCCGCTGCGGCGCGGGGCGGCCACCGCGGCCCTGGATCCACCGGGCTCCGGGGCCGCGGAGGCACCGGGGGTCCGCCGGGCTCCGGCCGTGCGAGCGGGCGGGCGGCCGTGCCGGGCCCGCCGCCGGGCCCGCCGCCGGGTTCGACGCCGGGTTCGACGCCGGGGAGGCCGGACGGCGTGCCGGGAGCCCACCGCCGGCCTCGGACGGCGAGGTGCCCAGGAGCCCGCCGCCCGGCAGCCCCGCCCCGCCGCCCGCCCTCCGTGCTTTGGTCCGACCACACACGCTGTGTGACATAGTCGGGCCAGACGTATCACCCGGAGCAGGGAGTGGCGGATGCCCGTCGAGTGGCAGCCCGTGCGGCAGGCCCGTACCCATGAGCTCGTCCTCCAGAGCATCGAGGAGCGGGTCCTCTCCGGAGAGCTCAAGGCGGGCGACCGGCTGCCCGCCGAGCGTGAACTCGCGCCCGTGCTCGGCGTCAGCCGCTCCGCGCTGCGGGAGGCGCTCAGGGTGCTGGAGACCATCGGTGTCCTGGTCGCCCAGCCCGGCCGCGGCCCGGACTCCGGGGCGCGCATCGTGCGCAACCCCGACGACGCGCTCGGCCGCCTGTTGCGCCTGCACTTCGCGCTCGGCAGCTACAGCCTGCACGACGTGCTGGAGGCGCGGGTCGTCCTGGAGCGCTCCAGCTGGGAGGCCGCCGCCCGGCACGCCCGTGCCGAGGACCTCGACGCGGCGGCGGAGCTCGTCCGGCGGATGGGCGAACCGGGCGTGGGGGTGGCCGACTTCAACGACCTCGACACCCGGTTCCACGTCCTGATCGCCGAGAGCTCCGGCAACGCGCTCACCTCCACGCTCACCTCGGCGGTCCGCGAATCCGTCCGCCCGCTCATCCTGCGGGCGCTGGAGGCCTCCGACGACTGGCCGGCGACGGCGGGCGCGCTCAACGCCGAGCACGCACGGCTGCTGCGGCTGGTGCGCGAGGGGCGCGGGACCGAGGCCGCGGACCTGGTCGAGGCGCACATCAGGGGCCTGCACGGCACCCTGGTCGACGAGAACGACTCCCCGTAGGGGGCGCGCCCGCCGCGGAGCGCGCGCGGGAGGAGGAGCAGGAAGGGAGCGGGGACGGTGCATGCGCACCGTCCCCGCTCCCGTTCGCGTCCCGCCCGCTCCGTGCGCGGGCTTCCCCGTGCGGACCGAGGCTAGTATGGTCCGACCTTAAACGACCGAGGAGGTCCCATGCGCGTCGGACTCTTCGCCACCTGCCTGGGAGACACCCTCTTCCCGGAGGCGGTGCGATCCACCGCGGTGCTGCTCGCCCGCCTGGGGCACGAGGTGGTCTTCCCGCCGGACCAGACCTGCTGCGGTCAGATGCACGTCAACACCGGCTACCAGCGCGAGCCGGTGCCCCTGGTGCGCAACTTCGCCGAGCAGTTCGGCGACCCCTCGATCGACGCCGTCGTCATGCCGTCCGGGTCCTGCGCCGGTTCGGTCCGCCACCAGCACGCCCTCGTCGCCGAACGCTACGGGGACGCCGCGCTGCGCGCCGGGGTGGCCGCGGTCCGTGCCAAGACGTACGAGCTCTCCGAACTCCTCGTCGACGTCCTCGGGGTCACCCGGGTCGGCGCGTACTTCCCGCACCGCGTCACCTATCACCCCACCTGCCACTCCCTGCGCCTGCTCCGGGTCGGCGACAAGCCGCTGCACCTCCTGCGCGCCGTCGAGGGGATCGACCTGGTCGAGCTCCCGGAGGCCGACTCCTGCTGCGGCTTCGGCGGGACCTTCGCCGTCAAGAACGCCGAGACCTCCACCGCCATGCTCCAGGACAAGATGCGGCACATCTCCGGGACGGGGGCCGAGGTGTGCACCGCCGGCGACTCCTCCTGCCTGATGCACATCGGCGGCGGGCTCTCCCGCATCAGGTCCGGTACGCGCACCCTGCACCTGGCCCAGATCCTCGGATCCACCCGCACCGCGCCGTACGCCCTGAAGGAGGCCGCCCGATGAGCACGTTCCTCGGCATGCCCGCAGCCCCGCCCCGCTCCCCGTACGGCACGGGGAACCTGCGCGGCGAGCGGACGTTCCCCGAGGCGGCGCACGACGAACTCCGCAACGAGCAGCTGCGCCGCAACCTCGGCAGGGCCACCCGCACCATCCGCGCCAAACGCCTCGCCGTCACCGGCGAACTCCCCGACTGGGAAAGCCTGCGCGAGGCCGGATCGGCGATCAAGACCGACACCATGAACCGGCTCCCCGAGCTCCTCGAACAGCTGGAGCGCAAGGTCACCGAGCGCGGCGGCACCGTCCACTGGGCACGCGACGGCGCCGAGGCCAACGAGATCGTCACCCGGCTGGTCCGGGCGACCGGCAGCAGCGACGTCATCAAGGTCAAGTCGATGGCCACCCAGGAGATCGGCCTCAACGAGCACCTCGAGGCCGCCGGCATCACCCCCCACGAGACCGACCTCGCCGAACTCATCGTCCAGCTCGCCGACGACAGGCCGTCGCACATCCTGGTGCCCGCGATCCACCGCAACCGCGACGAGATCCGGCAGATCTTCCTCGACGAGCTCCCCGGCGTCGACCCGGATCTCGACAACGTGCCCGCCCACCTCGCCGCAGCCGCCCGCGCCTATCTGCGCGAGAAGTTCATGACGACCAGGGTCGCCGTGTCCGGCGCCAACTTCGGCATCGCCGAGACCGGCACCCTGACCGTGGTCGAGTCGGAGGGCAACGGCCGGATGTGCCTCACCCTGCCCGACACCCTCATCACCGTGATGGGCATCGAGAAGGTGCTGCCGCGCCACCAGGACCTGGAGGTCTTCCTCCAGCTGCTGCCCCGGTCCTCGACCGGCGAGCGGATGAACCCGTACACCTCCCTGTGGACGGGCGTGACCCCGGGCGACGGGCCGCAGGACTTCCACCTCGTCCTGCTGGACAACGGACGCACCGCCGCGCTCGCCGACGCGCTCGGCCGCGAGGCGCTGAACTGCATCCGCTGCTCGGCCTGCCTCAACGTCTGCCCGGTGTACGAACGGACCGGCGGCCACGCCTACGGATCGACCTACCCCGGCCCGATCGGCGCCGTCCTCACCCCGCAGCTCGCCGGGATGCACGCGGCGAAGAACGACCCCAACAGCTCGCTGCCGTACGCCTCCAGCCTCTGCGGCGCCTGCTACGACGCCTGTCCGGTGAAGATCGACATTCCATCGATGCTGGTCGAACTGCGCCACCAGCACACCGAGGAGTCCGGAATCACGGCGGAGAAGCTGGCGATGAAGGCGGCGGCCGGGGTGATGCGGAGTCCACGGCTCTTCACCGCGGCCCAGAAGGCCGCGGGCCTCGGCCGGGCCGCCGGCGGGCGCGACGGCACGATCTCCCGGCTGCCGGCCCCGCTCAGCGGCTGGAGCGACAGCCGGGACACCGCGGCTCCGCCCCGGCAGTCCTTCCGGGCCTGGCTGGCGTCGCCGGAGGGCGCGGCGACGATGCGGGCCGCGGCCGAGGAAGGCGTGACCCCCGCCGCCGAGCACCCCGAGGAAGGCGTGACCCCCGCCGCCGAGCACCCCGAGGAGGACCGGTGACCACTCCCACCGCACGCGAGACGGTGCTCGGCCGGATCAGGGACGCCCTGGCCCTCGCGCCCGCCCCCGACATCTCTGTCCCCCGCGCCTACCGCACGGGCCGGTCGCTCCCGGACGGTGAACGCCTCGCGCTGCTCACCGGCCGGCTCGTCGACTACCGGGCGACGGTCCACCCCTGCACCGCCGACCGCACGGCCGAGGTGATCGCCGGCGTCCTGCGCGAGCGCGGCGCACGCCGGATCGGCGTCCCGGACGGACTGGACGAACAGTGGCTCGCCGCCCATGACGGTGAGGTGCGCCGGGACTCGGCGGACATCCCCGCACCGAGCCTCGACGCACTCGACGCGGTGGTGACGGCCTCCGCGGTCAGCTGCGCGGAGACCGGCACGATCTTCCTGGACGGCTCGCCCGACCAAGGCCGCCGCGCCCTGTCGCTCGTCCCCGACGTCCATGTGTGCGTCGTGGACCTCTCCTCGGTCGTGGCCGGTGTCCCGGAGGCGGTCGCCCGGCTGGTGCCGGGGAGGCCGACCACCCTGATCAGCGGGCCGTCTGCCACGTCGGACATCGAACTGGAGCGGGTGGAGGGCGTGCACGGCCCCCGCACCCTCGCCGTGGTGATCCGCACCGACGTCTGAGCACCTCCCGCCCGGCGCCCGAGCGCGGCCCCGGCCCACCGGCCCCGGCGGGCAGCCGTAGGGCCCCGGCTCACCGCACGGGGCCGCGCGGCCCCGCTCACCCGGCCCGGTGGGTGACCTCCGGAGGGGCGAAGCCGACCCGGGTCCGGGCCCCGTCGTCCGCCCAGGTGACCTCGACCGTGGCGCCCGTCACCCGCACCCCGCTCACGGCCCCGGCGAGCGGAGCCGGGTCCTGCTCCGCCGTCAGGGAGGCCAGGGCTACCAGGAGTTCCGTCCCCTCGACACCGGCGCCGAGCCGGGGCAGGACCGCCCACCGCGCGAACGCCGTGCCTTGCGGCGCCCGTACGTCCTCCCGGTCCGTCCAGCCGTGCAGCCCGTGCAGCGCGGACCCGACCCCGCCGTCCGGACCGGTCGCCCAGCCCGTCTCCTCGGCGCGTGCTCCCGGGGGCGCGCCCAGGATCCGGTGCACCCGCAGCTCGTACCGTCCCCGCACCACGGTCACGCTCTCCACCCGCAGGCCCGGGACCGTCGGCGGGCCGTCCGGGAAGACCGGGACGTGCCAGGACGCCGCCCAGCCCCAGCCGTCCCCGTGACCCGCACCCAGCGGACGGATCCGGACCCGGCTGCTGCGGACGCCCCCGATCCGCACCGACAGGTGGTTGTCCGCGGTGTTCGCGGACGCCGTGGGGCCGGTCGCCGTCGAATAGGCGAGGCGGGCGTACAGCGGGTCCGCCACATCGGCGGTCTCGCCCTCGTGCGGCCGGACGTGGTCGCTGCCGTGGTTGTGCAGGCGCACGACACCGTCCGCCCGCGTCGACTGCACCAGCAGGCCCGGCGACGGGAGCGACAGCACCCGGTCCCGGACCTCGCTCGGGGCGGGCTCCTCCTGCGCCGTCCACAGCGGGTGCTCCGCCGGTGCGAGCAGCGACACGAAGGCCTTGGACGCCCAGTACGGCGACGACGGGCCGGAGTACACCTGGAGCGTCGCCTCGTGCGGGCCGTGCCAGCCCAGACTCAGCAGACCGTCGTCCCCGGCCGAGCCGCGCTCCAGGAAGTACCGGAGCGCGCCGCTGACCAGCCGCCGCGAGACGCCCGGGGCCAGCGGGGTGTGCCCGGACACCGCGCCCATCCCGACCGCCGCGCCCGCGGCGAACCGGTAGGTCAGGGAACGCCCGAAGTGCAGCGGCGCACCGTCCGCACCGAACATCAGGGAGAAGCTCTCCAGGTGCTCGCTCAGCCGCGCGCCGTACAGCGCGGACGCCTCCGGGTCGCCCGAGAGGTAGGCGTCCAGCACCGGATACAGGTGCAGGGCCCAGCCGTTGTAGTGGTCGAAGGCGCGGCCGTCCCCGTCGGCGTACCAGCCCTCGCCGCGGTACCAGACCTCCAGCAGGTCGAGCGCCCGCCGCCGGGCCGCGGCCGTCTCCGCGTCGCCCCGGCCCACCGACTCCAGGAAACCGGCGACGGAGTACGGGAACAGGTACCAGTTGTTGGGCGCGGGAGTGTGCCGCAGGGCGCCGCGCAGCCACTCCTCGGCCCGGTCCTGCACGGCGCCGTCCAGCCGGTCCCAGAGCCAGGGGCGGGTCAGCCGTAGGCCGATCGCCACCGACGCCGACTCCACCATCGGCTGGCCGGCCACCGTGTGGTCCAGGATCAGCGGCCAGGACTCGGCGTCGTCCCGCCCGGCCGTACGGGTCCCGGCGGCGAGCCCGTCGGCGTACCGCTCCAGCCAGTGGTGCGGGTCCCGGCCGTCGGCACCGGCGACCCGGAAGGCGGCGGTGAGGAACGTCCGGGCGTAGCCCTCCAGTCCGTCGGACCGCACCCCGGAACGCGAGGGGCGGCCGGGCAGGTCGAGCAGGGCGCGGCCGGGCGTCGCCCACGTCCAGGCGGCGTGCAGCAGCCCGTCCGCGACCGCCTCCCAGTGCGCCCGGGTGTAGCCGGTGTACGGGCTCGTCGCGCGGTCCTCGGAGGGGAGCGGGAAGGGGAGGGAGCTCATGCGAGGAAGGCCAGCCTTTCGCGTCGTACGGGATGGGCGAAGCCGTCGCCCGCGGCCCAGCGGGCGACCTCGCCGACCGCGAGGTCGGCCAGCCTCCGCAGCTCGTTGCCCTGGGAGCCCGCGAGATGGGGGGTGAGGAGGGCGTTGCCGCAGTCCCACAGCGGATGGTCCGCCGGCAGCGGGTCCGGGTCGGTGACGTCGAGCACCGCACGGATCCGCTCCGCCCGCAGGACGTCGGTGAGGGCGTCCTGGTCGACCACCGCGCCCCGTGAGGTGTTGATCAGCACGGCGTCGGGCCGCATCGACGTGAGGAGCGCACGGCTGACGAGCCCCGTGGTCGCCGGCAGCAGCGGCGTGTGCACGCTGACCACGTCGCTCTCCGCGAAGAGATCGGCCAGGGGGACGGGGCGGACGCCGAGCGCGGCGGCCTCCTCGTCCGTGACGTACGGGTCGTGGAGCAGCACCCGCAGGTCGTAGGGGCGCAGCAGGTCGATCACCCGGCGGCCGATCAGGGAGGCGGACAGGAGCCCCACCGTCCGGCGGTAGTTGCCCACGTCGGAGGGGGCCGTGAGCCAGGCGTCGCGCACCCGGCTCGCGCGGAGGTCACGGGCCCGCTCCAGCACGCGCTTGCCGGACAGCAGGATCATGGCCAGGGTGTACTCCGCGACCGGCAGGGCGTTGGCCGCCGCGGCCGACGACACCTCGATGCCCCGGTCCCAGCAGGCGTCGGTGACGTGCCCGCGCACCGTGCCCGCCGTGTGCACGACGGCCCGCAGCGCGGGGGCGGCGGCCAGCACCTCCGCGTCGAGCGGCGGGCAGCCCCAGCCGGTGACCAGGACCTCCGTGTCCGCGAGCACCCTCCGGGCCGCCACGGTCGTGAAGTCGTCGATCACGGGCAGCGGCGCCAGGGCGCACACCCCGGCCAGCGCCGCCAGGGAGTCGGGGGAGAGCACCGCGGCCGCGGCGTCCGCTCCCATGGCGATCGCGGCGCGCGGCCGGCGGGGTGCGGGGGGAGTACTGGGCATGGTTCTCCTGTCCGGTGGTCCGGGTGGGGCGGCACGGCTACTTGACGGCACCCGCCGTCAGCCCGGAGCGCCAGAAACGCTGGAGCAGGGCGAAGGCGAGGATCAGGGGCAGCACCGCG
Organism: Streptomyces sp. NPDC006296; assembly: GCF_040613235.1. Taxonomy (NCBI): domain Bacteria; kingdom Bacillati; phylum Actinomycetota; class Actinomycetes; order Kitasatosporales; family Streptomycetaceae; genus Streptomyces; species Streptomyces sp. NPDC006296. The sequence continues at coordinate 248,945 of NZ_JBEXRT010000002.1, forward strand.
AGCAGCGAGCCCATGATGACGGCGGGGTAGTACTCGGGGGACACGGACGCGGAGCTGTTCCAGGAGTACAGGCCGAGGCTGACCGGATAGAGGTCCTGGTCGGACAGCATCACCATGGGCAGGAAGAAGTTGTTCCAGATCGCCGTGAGCTGGAAGAGGAACACGGTCACCAGCCCGGGACCCAGCATCCGCAGCGCCACCCTGAGGTAGGCGGCCAGTTCGCCCGCGCCGTCCACCCGCGCGGCCTCCAGCACCTCGTCGGGCACGTACCCCTGACTGAAGATCCGGCCGAGGTACACCCCGAACGGGTTGAACAGGACGGGGACGAAGACGGCCCAGAAGGTGTTCACCAGCCCGGCACCCGAGGCCATCAGGTAGAGCGGCAGGGCGAGCACCGTCTGCGGGACCATGACGGCGGCCAGCACCAGGCCGAAGAGCTTCTCCTTGTGCGCGAAGCGGTACTTGTCGAAGGCGTAGCCGCACGCGATGCTGATCAGCGCGCCGAGCGCCGCCCCGAGCACCGCGTACAGCAGGCTGTTGCCGTACCAGCGCCCGTACAGACCGCCGTCCATGGCGAAGAGGTCCGTCAGGTTCCGGACGAACGAGAAGTCGGTCAGCGACAGCACGTTGCTGCTGAAGAGGGCGTCCCGGTTCTTGGTGGAGGCCAGGACCAGCCACAGCACGGGCAGCAGGGTGTAGAGCACCGAGATGCCGACCACGAGGTTGACGACGGCCCGGCCCAGCAGCCGGGGCCGCCCCGGTGCGGCGGCGCGGGACGCGTTCGAGGCGTTCATCGGGCCCCCTCCTCGGTGCCGGCGCGGTTGGTCCAGCGGGTGACGCCCCAGGAGAGGGCGACCGTGCACAGGAGCAGGACGACCGAGGCCGCGGCGGCGAGGCCGTAGTTGTTCCGGGTGAAGGCGGCGTCGTAGATGTACATGCTGGGCGAGAAGCGCGAGTTGATCATCGGGGTGGACTGGCTGAGCAGGACCGGTTCGGTGAAGAGCTGGAGCGCGAAGATCAGGGTGAACATCGCCACCATCACGATCGAGGAGCGCACCAGGGGCGTCTTGACCTGGAGGGCCGTGCGGACCGGTCCGGCGCCGTCGACGACCGAGGCCTCGATCACCTCGCGGGGGACGGCCTGCAGGGCCGCGTAGAACACCACCATGTTGTAACCGAGGTTGCTCCAGAGCGCGATGTTCACGATGGAGGGCAGCACGGTGTGCACGCCCAGGAAGTCGACGGTGATGTCGGCCCTGCCGAGTACGTCGATGACCGGACTGATCCCGGGCGTGTACAGGTAGAGCCAGATCAGGGCGGCGATGATGCCGGGCACCGCGTGCGGCAGGAAGAGCGCGAGCTGGGCGCTGCCGCGCAGCCGCACCGCACCGGAGTCGAGCAGCAGGGCGAGCACGAGGGCGCCCGCCACCATCAGCGGGATGTAGATCAGGCAGTACAGGGCGACGACGCCCAGACCGCCGAGGAACGTCGGGTCGGTCACGACCGCGGTGTAGTTGCGCAGTCCTGCGAAGACCGTGCGCTCCGGGCCGAAGCCGAGCCCCGGCTGGTCGTCGCTGAAGAAGCTCAGATACACGGCGGTGCCGACCGGGATCAGGAAGACGGTCGCCATGAGGGCGAAGAAGGGCGTCATCAGGACGCCGCAGGCGCCCAGTTCACGACGGCGGGCGGATCCGCGGACGGCGGGCGCCGGCGCGGTGCGGGCGGGGCGGTCCGGCGCCGGGCGCGCGGTTGTCTCCGCGGCGGCGGAGACGGGGGTGGCGCTGGTCAAGGGTGTCACCTGCCTCTCGGCTGGACGGTGGGCCGCTGTCGCGGCATCAGGTGGAGTTCCTGCTGGTGGACAGGCCGAGCGCCTTGAGGTCCGGCACGGTGCCCTCCTCGGCGGCGCGGACCGCGCCGATGATGTCGCCCCGGCCGCCGCCGGCCCGGGCGAACCCGTCCTTCATGAGCCGGCCGGTCGCCGACATCCGGGGACCCCAGGTCCAGCCCGGGCGGATCTTGAGCGCCTCCCGCTCGAAGAGGGAGTAGATGTCCTGGCCGCCGTAGTAGGTGCGGTCGAAGGCCTCCCGGCCCACGTCGACCAGCCCGGGGACCGCCGGGTACTGGCTGCTGGCCCCGCTGGAGAGCCGGGCGCGGAGGGCGTCCGGATGCGAGACCTGCCACTCGATGAACTCCATGGCCGCCTCCGGGGCGGCGCTGTCCCTGGTCACCGCGAACGTCGAACCGCCGTGGGTGCCGACACCGGGATCGGCCGGGTCCCACTGGGGGAGCGGGGCGATCGCCCACTGCTTCCGCTGGCCGGGACGCGCCTTCATCTGCGCGCCGGCGTCCCAGGCGCCGCTGAGCCGGGAGAGCACCGCTCCGCCGGCGATCTGGGCGTCGCTCTGCCGGCTCTCCGACGCGTTCATGAAGACCAGGTCCCGGTCCGTCAGGCGCTGCCAGTAGGCGGCCACCCGCCGGGTCGGAGCGTCGGCGAGCGAGAGGTTCCAGGCGCCGCCCGAGGTGTCGAACCACCGGGCGCCGGCCTGCCAGGACCACGCCGCGAAGTGGGTGTCGCCGTCCGTGGGGAAGAGCGCCATCCGCTGTGTGCGCCCCTTGCGGCGCACGGTCCGTGCGGTCGCCTCGAACTCCTCCCAGGTGCGCGGGACGGCCAGCCCGTACTCCTCGAAGAGATCGGTGCGGTAGTGCATCACCATCGGCTCTATGTCGAGGGGGACGCTGAACACCCGCTTCTCGAAGGTGGTCAGCCCCAGGGCCTGCGGCAGCAGTCGGGCCCGCAGACCGTCGCTCATCAGGCCGCCGAGGTCGCGGCAGACCCCGTCGATGGCGAAGCCGGGCACCTGGGGGTACTCGATCGTGGCGACGTCCGGGGCGTTGCCGGCCCGGGCGGCGTTGCTGAGTTTGGCGTAACCGCCCTGACCACCCGAGGGGATCTGCTGGAAATCGACCTGGATGGTGCGGTGTCCGCGGTTGAACGCGTCCACCACCTCCTGGCTGCCCCGCAGGGCGGACCAGAAGGTGATGCGCGTCCTCCCGCCGGCCACGTTCCTGCCGGTCCTGCTCGTGCTGTCCGATCGTGTGTCTCCGCCACCACCTCCGCAGGCGCTGAGCGCGCCCGTCAGAGGCAGTGCGGCGATCGTGGCGAGCACGGATCGACGGCTCTGTCGATCAGGCATGTGCGCCTCCCGCGGCTCCTGAATCGAGACACGGGGAATACTGATCGGCTGATCGATAGCGGTCAATAGATCGATCAGAGGAAGCATGAAGTGTTCAAACGATCAGACTTTCGGAAGGGGCGCCTCTCCGGTCGATCCGCGCACCTCCAGGCGGGGGAGCAGCTCCGTCCTGCGCACCGGGCCGGTGGTGCCGGCGGGCCGGGACAGCCGGTGCAGGAGCAGCTCGGCCGCGGCCCGTCCGATCTCCGCCCGCGGCGGCGCCACCGCGGTCAGGGCCGTGCTGCCCAGGGCCGCGACGACGTCGTCGTACGCCACCACGGAGCAGTCCCGCGGCACCCGGACGCCGCTCTCCGCCAGCCGCTGGACCAGCATCAGCGCGTCCTCGTCGCCGTGCAGGACCGCCCCGGTCGCGCCCCGCTCCCGCAGCAGCGCCGCCAGGTCGGGGACCTCCTCGCGCGAACCGGGCTCGCCCGGACCGGCGTTCGGGGAACTGAGCACCACCGACCAGTCCTCCACCTCCGGCCTCGCCGCCGCCACGTCGGCGAACGCGGCCCGCAGCGAACGCGCCGTCGGGCTGTCGTTCCTGGCGGCCAGGACGAGCCGCCGGTGGCCGAGCGAGACCAGGTGGTCCACCGCCAGATGGATCCCGTACCAGTGGTCGGAGCAGACCGTGTCCATGGCGTGCAGCGCGCTGCCGGGACGGGGCCGACGCTCCATCAGGACCGTCGGCACCCCCACCCCGGCGAGCCAGCCGTAGTCCGCCTTCTCACCCTCGGCGCTGCGCCACCGCGGGGCGATCAGCAGGCCCCGCACCCCCGCGGCCAGCGCCCTCTCCACCTGGGGGCGTTCGGCCCCGGCCGCCTGCGGGGCGATGTGCAGGGCGATCCGCGCGCCGGCCTCCTCCAGCGCGGTCCGGGCGCCGTGCAGGGTCTCGTAGAGGTACGAGTGCCGCTCCGGGACGACCAGCGCGATCGCCGCCTCCTCCCCGGCCGGTCCGCCGCTCCGCGCGGCCGGTACCGTCGCCGGCCCGGCGTCCCCCACCGGCCGGACCACCCCGTGGCCGCGCCGCAGCATCCCCGTCCTGGCCAGCTCCTCCACGTCCCGCCGGAGCGTGACCGCCGAGACGTCCAGCTCGTCGGCGAGCGAACTCACCTTGACCGCCCCCCGCGCGTGCACCACCGCGAGGATGCGCTTGCGCCGCAGCTCCACCGGCTCCCGCATGCTGGCCCCCTTGCCTACCGTTGTGCGTTGTTCGTTGTTCGTTTGAACGTTCACGTGAGCGAACGCAGCATAGCGAGGGCCCGGGGTGCCGGGCGGTCACCAGGCGGAACGATGATCCGCCGAGAGGGAGATCGGTCTACCATCTGATCCGGCATGGACACCCTCACTCTCTGGCACCTGGCCGCACTCGCCGCGGCATCCACCCTCGTCGGCTTCTCGAAGACAGCGGTCAGCGGGGCCAACACGGTCAGCCTCGCGGTCTTCGCGGCCGTCCTGCCGGCCCGCGAATCGACCGGGGTGCTGCTCCCGGTCCTGATCGCGGGGGACGTCCTCGCCGTGCTCGTCTACCGCCGGCACGCCCACTGGCCGACCCTGCTGCGCCTCTTCCCCGCCGTCGCGGTGGGTGTGGCGGCCGGGACCGCCTTCATGGCGTGGGCCGGCGACGCCGCCGTACGCACCTCGATCGGCGCGATCCTGCTCGTCATGGCGGGGGTCACCCTGCTGCGCCGGCGGGAGCCGAACCGGCAGCCCCCGGACGGCGAGAAGGCCGGTGGGCCCCCGGACGGGGAGGAGACCGGAGCGCCGCCGGACGGCGAGGAGACCGGAGCGCCCTCGCGCGGAGGGCGGCTGAAGGCCCGGGCGTACGGGGTGCTCGGCGGGTTCACCACCATGGTCGCCAACGCCGGCGGACCCGTGATGTCGCTCTACCTGCTGTCGGCGGGCTTCCGGAAGCTGGGCTTCCTGGGCACGTCGGCGTGGTTCTTCCTGATCGTCAACACCTCGAAGGTGCCCTTCAGCGTGGGGCTCGGCCTCATCGACGCGCGGTCGCTCCTGCTCGACGCCGCCCTCGTGCTCTTCGTCCTGCCGGGCGCCTGGCTCGGCCGGGTCTGCGTCGGACGGATCAACCAGACGCTCTTCGACCGGATCGTGATCGGGGCCACTGTCCTGGGCGGTCTCCAGCTGCTGCTGCTCTGAGGACCGCCCGGGACGGTGGGGGTCAGACGATGCCCTCGGCGATCTCCGCCTGCTCGCGGGCGTTCCCGTACGCGGCCGGAGTGCTGTACGAACGCCGCGCGACGAACCACCACACCGTGGCCAGGACCAGCACGACGGCCAGCGCGATCGACGCGTAGTTCATCGAGTCGATGGTCACCGGCGAGGACTGCGGCAGCAGGAACAGCACGGTCACCAGGGCGACCCACACCACGGCGATCCAGCCGATCGGCTTCGACCAGCGGCCCAGGTGCCACGGGCCGCGCTCGAAGCGGTCCCCGGCCCGCAGCTTCAGATAGATCGGGATGGCGTACGCGGGCGTGATCCCGATGACGTTGATGGCCGTGACCGCTCCGTACGCGGTCGCGGAGTACAGCGAGGGGACGGCCAGCAGCGCGGCGACGCCCACCGAGAGCCACACCGCGGGCACCGGCGTCTGGGTGCGGGCGCTCACCCTGCGCCACAGCGCGGAGCCCGGCAGGGCGTTGTCACGGCTGAACGCGAAGACCATCCGGCTGGCGGCGGCCACCTCGGCGTTGCCGCAGAACAGCTGGGCCGCGATGACGATCAGCAGCATCGCGGTGGCCCCGGCCGTACCGAGCGCGTCGATCAGGATCTGCGCCGGCGGGACCCCGGTGGCGCTGTTCTGCGCGCCCGCGTAGTCCTGGATGGCGAAGGTCAGCCCGGCCAGCAGGACGAAACCGGCGATCCACGACGCCCAGATCGCGCGCACGATGCCCTTGGCCGCCGTCACCGACGCGTTGGAGGTCTCCTCCGACAGGTGGGCGGAGGCGTCGTAGCCGCAGAAGGTGTACTGCGCCAGCAGCAGCCCGATCGCCGCCACGTACAGCGGGTTCTCCCAGCCGGTGTCGTTGACGAACTCGGTGAAGACGAACGACGGCGACTGGTGGTTCGAGGGCACGACCGCCAGCACCGTCACGATCACGGCCACACCTGCCAGGTGCCACCACACACTGATCGAGTTGAGGACACTGACCAGCCGCACGCCGAAGAGGTTGAGCACGGCGTGCAGCAGCAGGATGCAGAGGAAGATCACCATCGTGGACCCCGGAGTGGGGTCGAACCCCCACTGCAGGTTGAGCAGCGCCCCGGTGAACAGCGCCGCCCCGTAGTCGATCCCGGCGATGGCGCCCAGCAGACCGAGCAGGTTCAGCCACCCGGTGTACCAGCCCCACTTGCGGCCACCGAGCCGGTCGGCCATGTAGTAGAGCGCGCCCGACGTCGGATAGGCGCTGGTCACCTCGGCCAGGGCCATGCCCACGCAGAGCACGAACAGGCCGACACCGGCCCAGCCCCAGAGCATGACGGCGGGCCCGCCGGTCGACATGCCGAAGCCGTACAGCGTCATGCAGCCGGAGAGGATCGAGATGACGGAGAAACTGATCGCGAAGTTCCCGAAGCCGCCCATACGCCGGGCGAGCACGGGCTGATAGCCCAGCTCACGGAGCCGCTGCTCCTCGTCCTTGTGCGGTTCGGGCTCCGTGCCCGATCGGTTCGAGGCGGATATGGACATGGAGTCGACCTCCAGGTGGGGGATGGGGGATAGGGGGACGTGAGAGGTGCGGGGGTGGGGCCCCGTACGCCGGCCCGTCAGCCGTGCGGTTCCCGTCCGGGCTCGTGCTCGGCCGCCAGACAGCGGCTCCGGGCCCGGAGGAACACGTCCTCGGCTCCTGCCGGGTCCTGCGGGGTGCGGGTGCGGTGGGCCCACGGCACCGACGTGTAGTACGGGCCCATCGCCCGGAACACCGGTGCCGCGTCGGCGAACCGGAGCGACCCCCACAGCGCGTGCGCCAGATGGTTGAGATCGAGCAGGGACCGGGTGGGCGGCTCGGCGGCCGCGAACCAGACGCGCAGCGCGCGCCGGGCGTCCCGCTCCCCGTCCTCGGTCACCCAGTGCAGGTCCAGCGCGCGTTCGTTGCCGCGCTCACGGCGGTAGCGCTCCACCCGCACGTACAGCGGCAGCACATGGAGCGCGGAGCCCTCCGGGGCGGAGGAGGCCGCCCACTGGACGAAGTTGACCGCCTCCGAGAGGGTGCCGCTCGCCCGCCGTGCGTAGACGAACTGCAGCATCCGGTGGTAGGCCTCGCGGTTGAACGGATCGCGTTTGTCCGCCTCGGCCAGCAGCCCCCAGGGCCCGGGGAACAGCATGGGGCCGGGCGGCAGCAGCCGGTGCTCCTCCAGGCGCTGCCCCTCGTCGAGCTGGGACAGCGCGAGGAGGCAGACCCAGGGCACCGGGTCCGCGGGGGAGGCGTGCGCGGCGGACCGGCACCCCTCCCAGGCGTCCTGCCACTGCTGCTGGGCGCCGGCCCGCTTCTCCCGGTGGGCGCGGACGGCCCGTTCGACCGCCACCCGCGCGTGCATCACCGTCGCCGCCACGCTCCTGGGCTCCTCGGCGAGCCAGGCGTGCACCGTGTCGGAGCCCGCCGCCACCGCCGCGAGGACCTGGGTCCGCTGGGTCCACAGCGCCCAGTCCGGGGTACTCTCCAGTAGGTTCCGCATGGCGAGCCAGCGGCCGGTGCGCAGGTCCTGCAGGGCCACGCGCAACGCGTGGTCGTGTGCCGCGGGGTGGTAGACCGGCCGAAAATCACCGGTAGCCATGTGCGCGCCCCGCCCCTGAACGCGGGGTGGGGATGGGACGGTGAGCCGGGCACGACGGCGCGGCGCTGTTTCTTCTCGTCATGGATCCTCAAGAACGTGGGGGGTCGGGCCGTTCGGTCGGGAACCGCCGGTGGTCATCGTCCGGTTGTCCACTCGGCGCAGAGTGTAGAGCGCTCGGCGCCCACCGTCCGGTGACTCTGCGGATCTTACTCAAGTAGCGTGCTCGCACCGGACGTTGATGATCCCGAGCGGGTCCGGACAGGAAGTTCCGGCCGGGGTTGACGCGAGGCCTGGTCTGCACGACTGTGGGCACAGGGAGCAGATGATCACGAATCCGCCCGGGTCAGGGCGGTCCGCACGGCTGGAGCGTCGATTGACAGGGCCGGTACTCGCCATCGACCAGGGGACATCCGGGACCAAGGCACGGGTGGTCTGCCCCGAACGCGGGGTGATCGGTTCCGGTTTCGCGCCGGTACGTCCGCGCTACGGCCCCGGGGGACTGGTGGAGGCCGATCCCGCCGAGCTGATCGGGTCGGTCCTGGACGCCGGACGGCAGGCGGTGGCGGACGCCGCCGAACCCGTGGCGGCCGTCGGCCTCGCCAACCAGGGCGAGACCGTGCTGGCCTGGGACCCCGCGACCGGGCGGCCGCTCACCGACGCCGTGGTCTGGCAGGACCGGCGCGCGGAAGACCTCTGCGCGGGCCTCTCGGCGCACGGGGACGAGCTGAAGCGGCTCACCGGACTCCCGCTCGACCCGTACTTCGCCGCGCCCAAGATGGCGTGGATCCGCCGCGAGCTGACCCGGGAGGGCGTGGTGACCACCAGCGACTCCTGGCTCGTCCACCGGCTGACCGGGGCCTTCGTCACCGACGCCGCCACCGCGGGACGCACCCAGCTGCTCGGCCTCCACGACGTGGACTGGTCGCCCGCCGCCCTGGAGATCTTCGGACTGGCCGACGAGCGGCTGCCCGCCGTCGTCGACTGCGCCGGACCGGTCGGCACCACCACCGCGTTCGGCGGCGAGATCCCGCTGACCGGCCTCATCGTCGACCAGCAGGCCGCACTGCTGGCGCAGAACGCCCTCGAACCCGGCCAGGCCAAATGCACGTACGGCACCGGTGCGTTCCTGCTCGCCCAGACCGGTGACCGGCCGAGCACCGGCTCCTCCGGACTGGTCAGCTGCGTCGCCTGGCGGTTCGGCGGACGGACCGCCTACTGCCTCGACGGCCAGGTCTACACGGCCGCCTCGGCCGTGCGCTGGCTCACCGATCTCGGGGTGATCTCCGGAGCCGCGGACCTCGACCCGGTGGGGGCCACCGTCCACGACACCGCGGGCGTCACCTTCGTGCCGGCGCTGGCCGGCCTCGCCGCGCCCTGGTGGCGCAGCGAGCTGCGCGGCTCCGTGACCGGCCTCGGCCTCGACACCACCGCGGGCCACCTGGTCCGGGCCCTGTGCGAGGGCATCGCCGCCCAGGTCGTCGCCCTGGCCGACGCGGTCGCGTCCGACCTCGGCGCCCCGCTGACCACGCTCCGCGTCGACGGCGGACTGACCCGCTCCGCCCTGCTCATGCAGACCCAGGCGGATCTGCTGCAACGGCCGGTCGAGGTCTCGGCGCTGCCCGACGCGACCGCGCTGGGCGCCGGCGCGGTGGCCGCGCTCGGACTCGACCCGGGCCTGCCGCCGAGCCGGGCGACACCGCCGTGGCGCCCCTCCGCCGTGTACGAACCGCGCATCGGCCCCGAGGAGGCCGCGGAGCGACTCGCACGCTTCCGCGCCGCGGTGGACAGCCTGCTGGAGCGCGCGTGACCGTCACCCTCACCACCGCCGGCCCCCTGTCCCCGGCCGGGGACGCGGAGCACGCCTACGACGTCACCGTCGTGGGCGCGGGCGTGGTGGGCGCGGCCGTCGCCCGCGAGCTCGCCCGCCACCGGCTGCGCACGGCCCTGATCGACGCGGCCGACGACATCGGCGCGGGCACCTCGAAGGCCAACACCGCGATCCTGCACACCGGCTTCGACGCCGTACCCGGATCGCTGGAGGCCCGGCTGGTGCGCGAGGGCCGTGACCTCCTCGCCGCCTACGCCGCCGAGACCGGCATCCCGGTCGAACGCGTCGGAGCGCTCCTGGTCGCCTGGGACGAGGACCAGCTCGCCGCGCTCCCCGGCCTGCGGGACAAGGCCGTGCGCAACGGCTACCACGCCTCCCGCCTCATCGGCGCCGACGAACTGCGGGCCCGCGAACCGCACCTGGGCCCCGGGGCGCTCGGCGCGCTCGACGTCCCCGACGAGAGCATCATCTGCCCCTGGACCACCCCGCTGGCCTTCGCCACCCAGGCGGTCCGCGCCGGTGTCCACCTGCACCTGAACTGCCGGGTGCAGGACATCACCGCCGACGCCGACGGCCACACCCTCGCCACCTCGCGCGGCCCCCTGCGCACCCGCTACCTCGTCAACGCCGCCGGACTGCACGCCGACGAGATCGACCGGCTCCTCGGCCACGACGTGTTCACCGTGACCCCCCGCCGCGGGCAGCTCGTCGTGTTCGACAAGCTCGCCCGGCCGCTCGTCGGCCACATCCTGCTGCCGGTCCCCGGCCCCGCCGGCAAGGGCGTCCTGGTCGCACCGACCGTGTTCGGCAACGTCCTGCTCGGACCCACCGCCGAGGACCTCGACGACAAGACCGCCACCGGCTCCACGGCCGACGGGATCAGCCTCCTGCGGGAGAAGGGCCGCCGGATCGTCCCCGAGCTCCTCGACGAGGAGGTCACCGCGGTCTACGCCGGACTGCGCGCCGCCACCGGGCAGGAGGACTACCGCATCCAGGAGTACCCCGGCCTGCGCTACGTCGCCGTCGGCGGCATCCGCTCCACCGGCCTCACCGCGTCCATGGCGATCGGACGCCACGTCGTCGGACTCCTCGCGGACCTCGGTCTCGGCCTCGCCGAACCGGGCGAGCTCCCGCCCCTGACCATGCCCAACCTGGGCGACGCCTTCCCCCGGCCCTACCGCGACGCCGGCCGGATCGCCGAGGACCCGGCGTACGGCACCCTCGTGTGCCACTGCGAGCAGGTCACCCTGGGCGAGATCCGGGACGCCCTGGCCTCGACGATCCCGCCGTGCTCCACGGACGGCCTGCGGCGCCGCACCCGCGCACGCGGCGGGCGCTGCCAGGGCTTCTACTGCGGCGCCGCCGTACGCGCCCTCTTCGAGGAGGAACGACCGTGACCGGGAAGCCGCGCGAGGTGGACGTCCTGATCGTCGGCGCCGGGCCCGCGGGCCTCGCGGCCGGTGCCGAGCTCGCCGCAGCCGGCGCGGGCCGGGTGGAGATCCTGGAACGCGAGCAGCAGGCGGGCGGGATCCCCCGCCACTGCCACCACGGCGGATTCGGCGGAGTGCTCGACCGGACCGCGTACGCGTGGTCGTCGGCGGCCCGGTCCGCCCCCACACCGCGCGGCACGACCGGCCCCGCCTACGCCCGGCGGGGCGTGGCCGCGGCCGTGGCGGCCGGCGCGGCCCTGCGGACCGGAGTCACCGCCACCGGCTGGGCGGGACCCCGGACCCTGGAGACCACAGGACCCGCGGGACTCGAACGGATCACCGCCCGGGCCGTGGTCCTCGCCACCGGCGCCCGGGAACGTCCGCGCAGCGCCCGGCTGGTCCCCGGCACCCGGCCGCCCGGCGTCTACACCACCGGCGAACTCCAGCAGGCCGTCCATCTGTACGGGCAGCGGATCGGCACCAGGGCGGTCGTCGTCGGCGACGAGCCCGTCGGCCACGCGGCGGTCGCCACCCTGCGCGCCGCGGGCGTCCACGTCGTCGCCGTGGTCACCGACCGCCCCGCCACCGCCCTCCGGCCGCGGAGCACCCGCACCCCGGTGCTCACCGGCGCCACCGTCACGGAACTCACCGGCAGGACACGGCTGTCCGGCGTCGGCCTGCGGCACGACGACGGCCGCACCACCACCCTTCGCTGCGACACCGTCGTACTGACCGGCGACTTCGTCCCCGACCACGAACTGGCCAGGCGCGGCGGGATCCTCCTCGACCCCGGCACCCGGGGACCCGCGTACGACGCCGCGTACCGCACCTCGCAGCCGGGGGTCTTCGCGGTCGGGAACCTGCTGCACGCCGTCGAACGCGCGGGCCACGCGGCCCAGGAGGGCCGGGCCGTGGCGGTGTCCGTACTGCACCGCCTGGCCGGCACCGAGGAACCGGCGGGCGGCGGACGGCGGCTGGTCGTCGACGCACCCCTGCGGTGGATCGCCCCCAACGTGACCGGACCGGACGGCGCCCGCCCGCCCGGGGACCGGTTCGTGCTGCGCACCGCCGTGCGGCTGTCCCGTCCGCTGCTCGTGGTGTCGCAGGACGGCCGGGAGCTGCACCGGCGCCGGCTGCTGTCCGCCGCGGTCCCCGGCCGGCCGTTCCGTCTGGCGGCGGACTGGGCCGACCGCGTCGACCCGGACGGCTCGGCCGTGCGGATCAGCGCCCTGTGACGGACGGGTTCAGGGGATGAGCAGCCAGTCCGCGCCGACGGCCGCCACCAGTCCGACCCCCAGCAGCCAGCTGCCGAGCCGGGTGCGACCGTTCCTGCTGAGCTCGATCACCACGCCGCACAGGATGAGCGCGAGCCCGTACACCCCGACGACCAGGACCGAGGAGCGGCTGGCTATCCGCAGGGCCAGGACGACGGCCATCGCCGCCATGCCCACCGAGGAGAGGACGATCCGCAGCCGCCGGGCCTGGCGGGGCGTGAGTCTGTGCTCCTGCGCGTCGGCCCCGGGGGTCCCGCCCGGATCCGGCTGCGGCCCCTCCTCCTGCGTCTCCCGGTCGTCCCGCCGGTCGTCCCGCCGGTCGTCGCGCCGGTCCTCGCGCTGGTCCTGGTCCTGGTCAGAAGTGCTCATGACGCCGGATCGTAACGGCTGCGCGCCGTGAGGTGCGGCGGACCGTCCGATCGCGCGAAGGTCAGGCGATCGACGCCGACACGACGGCCGACACCGCGAGATTGCAGGAGGCCGTCACCCACACCGCCGGGTGGGGCTCCCGCTCCACCAGCGTGGCCCCCAGCTTCCCGGGCGTCACCAGGTCCACGACGAGGAACGCCACCGCCATCATGACCAGGCCGAGCAGCCCGAACGCCGCCGTCGAGACGAGCCCCTTGCCGAAGTCCTCGTACGTCGTCCAGATCGACGTGAACACGATGCCGCCGATCCCGAGCAGCGCCGAGCTGAGGAGCAGCGCCGCGTTGCGGTTGCGCTCCTCCCATATCTGCCGGCCGAGCTTGCCCGGGGTCAGGGCGTCGATCAGAAATATGCCGAGAACGAGCAGTACGACGCCGAGGGCCCCGTACGCGGTGGCACGGCCGAGGCCGTTGATGATGTCCGTCATCGGGGCGTCCGTCTCCTGAGCGAGTGGTCGAGGAATGGAGCAGGTACGTGACGGACACGATCGACGAGCCGTCAAGAAGGAGCAAAACCTATCGCATGCGGGTGCTCACCCACCGGCCCGGTTCTCCCGCCGCAGCCGGGGCGCCTCCACCGCCGGGTCGACGGCCCGGGGCGCGCCCTCCTCGCCCGGACTCCCGGCGCGCCCCCGCCGCGCCCCGTGGCTCCCGGACCGCACCGCCGCGCCCTCCCCGGACCGCTCGGGCCCGGAGGGGTCCACCCGGCCCGCCAGCTCCCGCGCCCAGTCGATCAGCCCGGTCACCCCGATGCCGTACGGATCCGACCCGCGGAGGCCCTCCACGGCCGTCGCGCCCCGCCTCAACAGCCGTGCCCCGCCCGCGGTGTTGCCCCGCGCCGCATGGGTCAGCCCCACCGCCATCTGGGCCAGGCCGCGCCACAGCCCGCGGTCCGCGGCCGGCCCCGACTTCCAGGCGTCCTCGAACACCTCGTGGGCGTGGAACGGCATGCCCGCGTCCAGCAGCCGCTGCGCCTCGCGCACCGTCTCGCCGGGGGAGCGGACCACTCCCTCGGGCTGCCGCTCCACCCCCGGGCTGCCGTACGGCAAGGGGCGCCCGAGCCCGTCCCTGGGGCGCGCGTTGCGCGCCCTGCCCTCCGCGTCGCGGTCCCTGCGAGGTTCGTCCACCCTCCGATTGTGCCTCGCACCTGCGGAGAACGGCCGGAACCCTGTCCGAGGGCCCCCGCGCGCGGATAGGCTCGTTCTCTCCGCAACCACCCTGGGAAGGGGAGGCATGCAGCCGTCCCGGCCGTTGTACGAGCGCGAACCTGAACTCGCCGCCGCCGCGAAGGCGTTGGACGCTCTGTGCGGCGGGCAGGCGGCGGGCGGGCTGTTGGTCTTCAGCGGTGAGGCCGGCATCGGCAAGACGGCGCTGCTCGCGGAGATCCGGGCCATGGCCGCCGACCGCTGCACCGTGTGGTCGGCCCGCGGCGGCGAGACGGTCACCTCGGTGCCCTTCCACGTCGTGCGCCAGCTGCTCCAGCCCGCACTGGACCGCTTCCCCGCGGACGAGACCCGCGCGCTGTTCGGCGACTGGTTCGAGATCGCCGCGCCCGCCCTCGGCCTGGCCGATCCCAGCGGACCGCAGCCCGACCCCCAGGGTGTCCGGGACGGCCTCGACTACGTGGTCTCCCGGCTCGCCTCCCGCCTCAGCCACCGGCCGCTGCTCCTCATACTGGACGACGCGCACTGGGCCGACGGCGAATCCCTCGCCTGGCTCGCCGGCTTCACCGCCCGGCTGTCCGAACTCCCCGTGCTCGTCGTCCAGGCGCACCGCCCCCAGGAACTCGCCGACCGGGACGCCGACTGGGCCGTCGCCCGCGGCGCGCAGGACACCGGCACCGCGGGCCACCCCGCGCTCATACGGGTGGCGCTGCGGGCGCTCACCCCCGAGGCCACGGCCGAACTCGTCCGGGCCGGCCTCGGCGACCACGCGGACGACCCCTTCTGCCGCGAGGTCTGGGCCGTCACCGGCGGCAACCCGTACGAAGCGGTCGAGCTCGTCGCCAAGGCACAGGACCGCGCACTGACCCCGGTGGAGGAGTCCGCCGGCCTGCTGCGCGAACTCGGCGCGTCGGCCCGCGGCAGCGGACTCGTCGCCCGGCTCGAACGCCTCGGCACCAACGCCAACCGGTTCGCGTGGGCGGCGGCCGTCCTCGGCACCGAGATCTCCCAGGAACTCGCCGCGACCCTGGCCGGCATGAGCTCCGCCGAGGCCGCCGACTGCACGGCACGGCTGCGGGACGCCCGGATCGTCAGCGGCTTCGACCCCCTGGAGTTCGTCCACCCGCTGATCGCCAGCGCCGTCTACCGCTCGATCCCGCCCGCCACCCGCACCGCCATGCACGGCCGGGCCGCCTGGGCGATCACCCAGGCCGGACTCGGCGCCGCCGCAGCCTCCCGCCACCTGCTCGAGGTCCATCCGGACGATGACCAGGAACTCGTCGCACAGCTCCGCGAGGCGGCCCGCCAGCACCTCGCCGTCGGCGCCCCGGAAGCCGCCAGGCGCTGCCTGGAACGCGCCCTGGACGAGCCGCCGCGCCCCCGCGACCGGGCGGCACTCCTCTACGAACTCGGCTGCGCCACCCTGCTCTCCTCGCCCGCCACCACGGTGCAGCACCTGCGCGCCGCGCTCGACACACCCGGCCTCGACGGGCCGCTCCGGATCGACGCCACCTTCCGGCTCGCCTCCGCCCTGTCCCACAACAACCAGTTGAAGGACGCGGCGCTCTCGCTGGCGGCCGAGGCGTCACGCACCGCGCCCGGCCCCGGCCTGATGCGGCTCCAGGCCGCGCACTTCCTCTGGGAGGGCATGCAGGCCGCCGAGGACGACGGCCCCGCGCGGTCGGCCCGGCTCGCCCGCAACGCGGACCACCTCAAGGGCCGCGACAACGCCGAGCGCGCCCTGCTCACCCTGCGCGCCTTCGACGCGATGCTGCGCGGCGAGAACGCCCAGCAGGTCGTCGACTTCTGCGAACGGGCCCTGGTGGACGGGCGCCCGGCCCGCGGACTGGGCTGGACCGACTCCGAGTGGGGCTTCGAGCTCCCCGCGATGGTCGGCATCACCTACGCGTTCACCGACCAGCTCGACCGGGCCGAGACGCTGTTCGGCGAGGCCGTGCGCGCCTTCGAGATCTCCGGCTGGAGCGGCGCGCACCTCGCCTTCGCGCACACCCTGCTGGGGCTCGTGCACCGCCGGCGCGGCCGGCTCGCCGAAGCCGAGGGCTTCCTGCGCGAGGGGCTCCGCCTCGCGGACCGGGCCGGCAGCGGACTGCCCGTCCACTGGGACGCCGCCTGCCTCCTCGTCGACACCCTGCTCGCCCGCGGCCGGACGGCGGATGCCCGCCTGGTCGCCGACCGCTACAGCTTCGGCCCGCCCTACCCCAGTGCGATGGTCCTGCCGGACGCCCCGTGCGTACGCGGCCGGCTGCTCCTGGCCGAGGGCCGCACGGAGGAGGCGATCGCCGAGCTGGAGTCGGCGGGAGCGGCGCTGGAGCCCCGTGGCCGTTTCAACGGCGTCTGGGCGCCCTGGGCCGGCGACCTCGCCCGCGCCCTCGCCGACACCGACCCGGTCAGGGCCGCCCAGCTGGCCACCCGGGCCCGCGTCCACGCGGAACGCTTCGGCACGGACACCGCGATCGGCGAGGCCCTGCGCTGCCTGGCCCTGTTCGCCCCCGAGGAGGAGGCCGTCCAGCTGCTGTCCGACTCGGTACGCCACCTGGAGGCCTCCTCCTCCGCCTACGAGCACGCGCTCGCGCGCCTGGAGTACGGCACGGCGCTCCGCTCGCACCGCGAGATCGCCCGCGCCCAGAAGCTGGCCACCGCCTGCGGCGCGGAGGGACTGGCCGCCCGCGCCCAGCAGCTGCGCGCGTCGATCCGGTCCTCCGAGTGAGGTAATGTTTGTCCTGCGAGGCCGCCCGGACACCGGGAGGAACCGCATCGGGACGTGGCGCAGCTTGGTAGCGCACTTGACTGGGGGTCAAGGGGTCGCAGGTTCAAATCCTGTCGTCCCGACAGAAGACGACCAGAGGGTCCGCCGGAGGAATCCGGCGGACCCTCTGGCGTACGCCCCGTGGACCGTCCAGGACCCGGGCCGCGTCAGACCTCGTCGTCCTCCTGGATGTGGAGGGCCGCCTCCTCCGCGGAGGCGCCGCCTCCGTCGATGCCGACGTCGTGGCCCAGCGTCCTGTTGTTCCGTGCGGCGCCGGGTTCCTCGTCGGTGACGGCGAGACGTCCGGCGCGTGCGTCGCCGGCGTCGTCCTCCTCGGGACCGTTGTCCTCCGGGGCCTCGTGGGCCTCCTCCACCAGCAGGGGGTCGTCCTCGGGCACCTCCCGTGCGAGGCGCCGGTCGAGGGATTCGCCCTCCCGCTGTTCCTCGGCGGTGGTGCCGTACTGGGTGACGCCCAGCGGCTTCTCCGGCGGGGAGTAGCCGGTGTCGAGGGTGGCGTCGAGGTCGGGCTCGTCGATGACGTTCTCGGGATCCAGCTCGTCCGTCGGCCGGTCGTCCGATCCGTCCGGCTGGTAGACGTCGTCCCCGCGTCCTTCGTCCGGCATCGGGCCGCTCCTTCCCTCGGTGGTGCCCTGTCCGCCGTCACCCGTACGGGCGTGCCACGGTCTCGGCCGTCCGCCCGGGGGCACGCCGCCCGGGCCGCCCGTATGGACGGAAGCCCTGGTCGCACCGTGTCGGGGCAGCCTATGGCCCCTCACGGCGCGCGGCGACCGGGAACGTCCGGTGCCCGTGCCGGAGCGGGCCCGGCGCGGGCACCGGACGGATCAGGAGGTCCCTGCCGGGGCGGACCGGGTCAGGTGAGGTTCTTCAGGAACTTCGCCGCCACCGGCCCGGCGTCGGCGCCGCCGGAACCGCCGTCCTCCAGCATCACGCACCAGGCCAGGTCGCTGCCGCCCTGGTAGCCGATCATCCAGGCGTGGGTGCGCGGGGGCTTCTCCTCGCCGAACTCGGCCGTGCCGGTCTTGGCGTGCGGTTCTCCCGGGATGCCGGTCAGGGCGCTGCCCGCGCCGTACGTGACCGTCGCCCGCATCATGTCGCGCAGGTCGTTCGTCACCGCCGGGTCGAGCGGTACGGCCGCCTCGTGCTTCTTCTTGACCGCCTCGGGCACCAGCACCGGCTGCTTGAAGGTCCCCTCCTTCACCGTGGCCGCGATCGACGCCATCACCAGGGGCGAGGCCTGCACCCGGGCCTGGCCGATGGTGGAGGCGGCGAGGTCGTTGTCCGACGTGCTCACCGGGACCGAGCCGTCGTACGACGTGTCCCCGACGTCCCACACGCCGCCGATCCCGAAGGCCTCCGCCGCGTCGTGCAGGGCGGAGCCGCCCACCTTGGCCCGGTTCTCCACGAACATGGTGTTGCAGGACTTCGCGAAGGAGTCCTTGAAGGTCGAGCCGGCCGGCAGGGTGAACTGGTTCTGGTTCTCGAACCGCTGTCCGTCCACATGGGCGAACTTGGGGCACGCCATCACGTCCGAGGGCTTCACGCCCGCCTTCAGCATCGCCGCCGCCGTGACCACCTTGAAGGTCGAGCCGGGCGGGTACTGCCCTGCGAGGGCGCGGTTCAGCCCGCCCGCCGGACGGTTCGAGACCGCCAGGACGTTCCCCGTCGACGGCTCCACGGCGATCAGCGCCGCGTTCACCTTCAGCCCCTCCATGGCCGCCGCGGCGGCGCCCTGGACCTTCGGGTCGATGGTGGTCCGCACCGGTTCGCCCGGCTCGGCGGAGCTCTTGGTCAGCGAGGCCTCGGCCTCACCGGACTGCCGGTCGGCGATCACCACCTCACTGGTGGCCTCGCCCCCGCCGCCGCGCAGCTGCTTGTCGTAGCGCGCCTCCAGGCCGAAGGTCCCCTTGCCCTGCTCGTCGACCGAGCCGCGGAGGGAGGCGGCCTGCAGTTCGTCGCCGTTCGTGTCGAGGACGGCGGCACGTTTCGCCACCGCCTTCAGTGCGAGCGTCTTGCCGGGCTCCAGCCGCGGATGGATCGTCGGGGAGTCGAACTTCACGGTCCAACGGTCCGCCTTCTCGACCAGGGTCGCCTCGGACTCGTAGCCGAACGTGCCGACGGCGGGCACCGTGAAGCGCGCGGTGAAGGGGACGACGACCTCACCCTTGTCGTTCTTCTTCCCGTCGCCCGCCGACAGCTTCGCCCCGGTGGGTTTCAGATTGGTCGTCACCGAGGTCAGCAGCGACTCGGCGTTCTCGGGCGAGTCGGACAGCGCCGCGGCCTTCGCGGGCTCGCCCGCCGCCCACGCGTCGAGGAACGACTGGAGCCGTGCCGTCGCCGCGACCACCTCGGGGTCACGCTCCGACCCGTCCCCGGACCACGCACGGTAGCCCCACCATCCCGCGCCCGCCGCCACGACGACGGCCACCGCCACACCCAGGACCGGTCCCCGGCGCCGGCCGTGCCGGCCCCCGCGGTCATGACGTGCCATCTGCTGCAAGGTGGGATCGGACACGGGGCGATGTCTCCTCGTCTGCTGCGGATACCTCAGCCGCGGCCGGACCGCCGCCGGCCGCCATTCCCGACACGCTAACCGGTGAACGCCGGGACCGGTCCCCCCGGAGAGCGGCGGGAGAGTGATCCGAGAGCGGGCAGCACGACGGCGGGCCGGTGGCGCCCCGCCGTGGGGGAGCGCCACCGGCCCGCCGGGCCGTGCGAGCCGGTCAGCCGCGCGGAGTGAACGAGACCACGTCGCCCGCGTGCTCCCCGCCGGAGAGCTGCCCGAAGCGGTCGGTGCGGATGTAGACGCGGTGCAGCCACCGGTCCGCCCCGTCCCAGCGCGGGGTGAAGGGCGTACGCGCGTGCGTCGTACGGAAGTTGTCGACGATCAGCACGTCACCGGGGACCAGGTGCACGGCCTCGGTGACCTCGTCCAGCGCCTTGGACAGCGACTCCACGGCCTCGACGTCCCGGGGGTCCTCGGGGGCCAGCAGCTCGCGGTCGTAGCCGAGCAGCGGGTCGGCGGCGTCACCGTACAGCGGCTTCACCTCGGCGATCGCGCCCGGGTCCTCCACACCGCCGCGGAAGGCGACGTCGACGCAGCAGGGCACCTTGCGGTCGAAGAGGTGGCTCCGGAAGCCCTCCGGGACCAGCGGCAGGGCCTTGCGTATCGAGCCGACCAGGGTCGCGGCCCTGCGCTCGTGGTCGGCACGCGAGCAGGCGAGCATCACGTAGTTGGGCTGGAGCTGGTGGTACGCCATCTCCGTGTGGAACTCCAGCAGGGTCTCGGAGGTCTCCGAGGACAGGTGGTGCGCGCCGGGCGAGGGGTACACGTCGTGGTACACGGTGCCGCTGCGCAGCTCCTGGTAGCCGGTGTGCAGACCGAGCCGGCGGCCCACGATGCCGAGCATCGCCTCCATGGTGAGCAGGGGGCGCTCCACCGGCGCCGGTGTGCTCTCCGGGGTGCGGGGGAGCGCGTCCTCCTGCTCCACGGGCAGGCCCCGCAGCAGCAGGTAACCGTCCTCGTTGCCCGAGTGGTTGAAGGAGTCCAGCGCTTCGGCGAGGGCGGCCGGCAGATCCCCGGACGCCGCCTTCGCCGCCTCCAGGAAGGCCGGGAGGTCCTCACGCGGCACCGCCGGCAGGCGCGCGGCGAGTTCCAGGAGTTCGTCGCGGTAAGAGGAGCAGTCGATGACGGTCACGCGTCGTTCCTTCCTTTGATGTGAGCACGGGCGTACTGGTAGAGCAGTTCGGCACCGATCTCGGTCGCCAGGACGGAGGTGATCCCCGCGTGGTCGTAGAGGGGCGAGACCTCCATGACGTCGAAGCCGACCGGGCGCAGCTCGCCCACGCAGCGCAGCAGGGCCAGGACCTCGCGGGAGGAGAGCCCGCCGGGCGCGGGGGTACCGGTCCCCGGGGCGAACGCCGGATCGGCCACGTCGACGTCGACCGACACGTAGACCGGGCGGTCGCCGATGAGTTCCTGGATGAGGGCGTGGGTCCCGGCGACACCGGTCTCCACGAACTCGTCCGTCGTGACGACCCGCACCCCCTTGCCCCGGGCGTAGTCCAGCGAGTCCGGCCGGGGGTTGTGGCCCCGGATGCCGATCTGGACGGTGCGGGCGGGGTCGATGATCCCCTCGTCGATGCCGTGCCGGAAGGGGGTCCCGTGGTGGAACTCCCCGCCGTAGAAGGCCGGGTTGGTGTCGGAGTGCGCGTCCAGGTGCACCACGGCGACCGGGCCGTGCTGCTCGGCCACGGCACGCAGCGCGGCCAGGGTGAGCGAGTGGTCGCCGCCGAGCATCAGGAAGGCGGCGTTGTCCTCCAGGAGGCCGCGCAGATGACGGTGCGCCGTCTCCATGGCGATGTGCATGTTGAACGGGGTGAGGTCGATGTCCCCGCCGTCCACGCAGTCGATGAGCTCGAAGGTGCCGGGCCCCCGGTCGATGCCGACCCCGTGGATCAGACCGGATTCGTTGCGGATGGCCCGCGGGCCGAACCGGGCTCCCGGCCGGTAGCTGGTGCCGCCGTCGTACGGGGCACCGATGACGACCACGTCGCGCCCGCTGGGGTTCGGGTCGTGCGGCAGGCGCATGAAGGTGGGGATCTGCGCGTAACGGGGCGAGATCGCGGTGTCGACGCGTTCCACGCGTCATCCTTCCTGTCGGACGGGCCGGGGCCGGCCGGTGCGGTGTCTGGGGCGGTTCACTCGGTCTCCTTCAGCCGCGCGGCCACCTGCTGCACCGCGTCGTCCGTGCTCACCTCGGCGGGCGGCAGTCCTCCGACGACCACCCGGTCGAAGATCTCGCGCACGACCAGTGACTTGGCCCGGTGGATGTCGGCCTCCGGCACCCCGGCGTCCATCAGCAGGAGGCTGAAGGACGACGTCGTCCCCGAGCCCTCGTGCACGCCGAGCTTCGGCCGGTGGACCGTCTCCTGCGGGAGGAGGGGGCTCATCGCCTCGCGCAGCACCCACTTGTCCCGGCCGTAGCGGCGCTTGAGCCCGGCCTCCAGCGGCACCAGCAGGTCCAGCACCTCGCGGTCCCAGTACGGGTGGGTCGACCAGTGGCCGCCGATGCCCGAGAGCACCGGGGTCATCTCGTTGAGCCCGTCGAACGTGGCCATGTCGAACGCCACGGCCGTGTCCAGCTGGGGCAGCCGGTCCTCGCGGTGCATCCCGGCCAGCGGGATGTCGGCCCCGTAGCCGGTGAGTATCCGGCGGGGCGGGCCGTCGAGCGCCCGGTACAGGGCGGTGAGCGGCAGCAGGTACTCGATGATGTCCGGGTCGACCGACTCGGACGCCCAGACCGCGTACGGGAGCTGGCCGAGGAGGTCCGCGGTGGGCACGGTGATCTCCCGGTGGGCGGAGCCCAGATGGGTCGCGACCACGCGGGCCTCGGCGAACTCGTCCGCGGTGTCGGTGCCCATGGACAGCGTGTCCAGGGCACCGTCCGTGTGCGCGGCGGCGAGCGCGGCGACGCCTGAGGAATCGATTCCTCCGGAGAGCACCACCAGCGGTGCGGCGCCGTCGGTGCGGGCCTTCACGGCCCGCTCCAGCGTCCGGCGCACGGCGTCCGTCGCGTCGGCCTCGGACAGGACGCGCCGCGACAGCGCGGGCGCCCAGGTCCGGGACGGCACGGCGGTGCCGGTGCGCACGTCGAGGTCCAGGACCGTGCCGGCGGGCACCTGGTGGACCCCCGGCACCCGACGGACCCGGCGCGCGTCGGCGACGGGCCGCCCGGCCGGGGAGGTGCCGGCCGTCGCCGGGACGAGGGCCTTGATCTCGGTGGCGGCGAGGACGCGGCCCGGCGCCGGAAGGGTGTAGAGCGGGACGGAACCCGCGTGGTCGGTGGCCAGCAGCACCCGCTCGCCGAGCGCTGCGGCCGCCGCGAACCGGCCGTTGAGCAGCCGGAACGCGTGCAGGTCGTAGACGCCCAGGAGCGCCAGCACGAGCTGGGCGTCCGTGCCGACGTCGCTACCGGAGGGGAGGAGGGTGAGCAGCTCCTCCCTGTTGTAGAGCTCACCGGCCAGGACGAGGGCCGTGTCGCCCGAGCGGGCCACGGCGTCCCCGGGCGCACCCGAGTGCACGAGGACGGCGTCGAGGGTCTGGGTGCGGAGGGCCTCCGTCACGGGTTCGTGGGCGCCCATGGTCGCGAAGACGGGCCCCGGGGCCCGGTCCCCGCCCTTTCGGGCGGAGACCAGGAACCCCGTGGCCGCGGGGAGTGTGTGTGCCATGATCAGATGCTCAGGGCACCGAAGCCGCCGGAGGTGAAGTCGTAGTTCACCGGGACCTCGATCAGGAACGGGCGGCCGAGACCCGCTCCCTTGCGCAGAGCGGCCAGCAGGTCCTCACGCGTGCCCGCCTTCACGGCCTCCACGCCGTTGGCGCGGGCGAGCTCGGTGAAGTCCACCCCGGTGAACTTGACGGCCGGGTCGTGGGAGCGCTGGTGACCCAGGTTCTGGTAGAGCTCGATCAGCCCGTTGGTGTCGTTGTTGACGACGACCGTCACGATGGGCAGGTTGAGCCGCGCGATCGTCTCCAGGTCGGCGCTGTTGGAGTGGAAGCCGCCGTCGCCCGCGATGAGGAAGGTGGGCTGGCCGGGCCGCGCCATCTGCGCGCCGATGGCCGCGGGGATGCCGTAGCCGAAGCTGGAGCAGCCGGCCGAGGTCAGGAAGCCGAAGGGCTGGTCGGCCCGGGCGAAGAGCACCCCGTAGTGCCGGAAGAACCCGATGTCGGAGACGATCGTGCCCTCACCCGCGGCGGCGATCTCCTCCATCACCGTGTTCATCGAGTCCATCACCTGGTGGACCCGCATGCCGTCGTCGTACTCGGTGGGGTCGGCCAGGAACTCGGCGACCCGCGCGCGGAGCGGCGCGATGTCGTGCGGCGTCTTGCGGGCGACCTCGGCGGTGGCGGTGTCCAGGTGCTCGACGAAGGCCAGCACGTCGGTGACCACGTCGACGTCCGGACGGTAGACCCGGGGGACCGGGTTCACCGTCGGGGAGACGCGGACCGTCTTCTTCTCGCCGCCGCGGTCCCACATGGACGGGCGCAGGTCCTCGGCGTAGTCGTACCCGAGGGTCACGATGACGTCGGCGGGACCGAAGAGGGTCTCCAGCGCGGGGAAGGACAGGATGCCGTCCATGTACCCGGTGACCGCACCGTAGTTGAGGTGGTGGCCGTGCGGCAGGACGCCCTTGGCGATGTACGTGGTGATGACGGGGACGTCCAGGCGCTCGGCGAGGGCCCGGATCGCGGGGACGGCGCCGGACCTGATGGCCGCCGCACCGACGACGAACACCGGGTGCTCCGCACCGGCGACCAGGGCCGCGGCCTCGTCGGCCGCGGTCTGCCAGCCGGCGTGGACGGCACCGACCGGCTTGGCCGGGGTGTGCGCCGCGGGGTGGGTGACCGTGGAGTCGATGTCGGCACCGAGCAGGTCCACGGGGACCGAGATGAAGCTGGGCCCGACCGGCTCGGTCATCGCGGCGGCGACGGCGGAGTCCACCAGGTCGGTGATCTCGTCGGGACGCTGGAGCTCGACGGCGTACTTCGTCATGGGGCGCATGACGGACACGGAGTCGAGGCACTGGTGCGTGTCGTTCGGGAAGATGTCGTGCGACTCGGACTGGGCGGCCAGCGCGATGACGGGCGAGCGGTCCAGGATCGAGGTCGCCACACCGGTGGCGAGGTTCGTCATGCCGGGACCGAGCGTCGCCCAGCAGGCCTGCGGTCGGCCGGTGATGCGCGCCAGGACGTCGGCCGCGACTCCGGCGGTGAACTCGTGCCGGGTGAGGACGAAGTCGATCCCCGGTGCCTCGTCGAAGAGGATGGAGGCGGCTTCGCGCCCTACGACACCGAACACGGTCTCCACGCCATGCTCGTGGAGACGCTTGAGCAGAGCGTGCGCGGCCGTGGGGTTGCCACTGGGCTTGGTCGAAACACGGGACATACGGCGTCGTCTCCAGGGATGTCGACGGGAAGCGGAATGCCGTCACCGTGCCGGTGCGCTCTCTCCACCGCCTCTCCAGCGCCTATCCGACCGCGCTGGAGTGCGCTTCGGCGCAGGCGGAGACCGGTTCGTGCCCTGCGCGGGCGGTACCTGTGATAAATGAATAGGCATACGATGGGTCGTATAAACCAGCGCAGAGGGAAGAAGGCGATCATGACCGGTACGACAGACCGGGATCCCGCGGGGTTCGTGGTGCACACCGCTGCGGCGGGACTCTCGGACGACGGACGGGACGACTTCACGGTGCTGGCCTCGACCGTTCCCACGCAGGTCAGCGGGGTGTTCACGAAGTCGCGCTTCTCCGGTCCGAGCGTGGTGCTCAGCCGGGCGGCGGTGGCCGACGGGCAGGCGCGCGGGGTCGTGGTCCTCGCCCGGAACGCCAACGTCGCCACCGGTGCGGAGGGCGAGAGCAATGCCCGTGAGGTGCGGGACGCCGTGGCGGCCGTCACCGGGGTCCCCGAGGACGAGCTGCTCATCGCCTCCACCGGTGTGATCGGCCTCCAGTACCCCATGGAGCGGATCCGCGCCCACCTCAAGACGCTCACGTGGCCTTTCCCGGACGGCGGCTTCGACCGTGCGGCGCGGGCCATCATGACCACCGACACCCGGCCCAAGGAGGTCAGGGTGCGCTGCGGCGAGGCGACGCTCGTCGGCATCGCCAAGGGGGTCGGGATGCTGGAGCCCGACATGGCGACGCTGCTGACCTTCTTCGCCACCGACGCCCAGCTGCCCCGCGACGAGCAGGACCGCATCTTCCGCAGGGTCATGGACCGCACCTTCAACGCCGTGTCCATCGACACCGACACGTCGACCAGCGACACGGCCGTCCTGTTCGCCAACGGGCTGGCCGGAGCGGTGGACCCGGCGGAGTTCGAGGAAGCCCTGCACGAGGTCGCGCTCGCCCTGGTGAAGGACATCGCGTCCGACGGCGAGGGCGCCGCCAAGCTGATCGAGGTGCGGGTCACCGGCGCCCGGGACACCGCCCAGGCCAAGCGCGTCGGCAAGACCGTGGTCAACTCCCCGCTGGTCAAGACCGCGGTGCACGGCAGCGACCCCAACTGGGGCCGGGTGACCATGGCGATCGGCAAGTGCTCCGACGACACCGACATCCTCCAGGAGAACGTCACCGTCGCGTTCGGCGGCACCTCGGTCTACCCGCAGCACGCCGGCGGCCCCGGCGACGCCGAGCTGCGCAGCGCCGTCGCCGAGCACATGAGCGGCAGCGAGGTGGTGATCGGCATCGGACTGGGCATCGGGGACGGGGAGTTCACCGTCTACGGCTGCGACCTGACGGAGGGCTACGTCCGGCTGAACTCCGAATACACCACCTGAGCGTCCTCCCGGCCCGCCGCTGACTCAAATGCGCCGCTCCACCGCCACTGCTCCTTAGGGTGACGAGTGATCAGCACAACGTGAACGAGGTGGCGCATGGGTCAGTCGCGAAGGTCGGTACTCCAGGGTGCACTGGGTGCGGGGGTGGCGGGGCTGCTGGTCGGCGGCGCCGCCCCGCTGCCGGCCGCCCGCCCCCGCCGGGTGGCGAAGAGCACCGAGCTCGGTCTGCGCTGGCTGGGCGTCGCGGGCTGGGAGCTGTCCTTCGCGGGCCGCAGCGTGCTGTTCGACCCCTATCTCAGCCGTATGCCGTACGCCGGTGCGGACGGCGGCCTCGATCCGGCCCTGCCGCTGCGGCTGGACCCGGAGGCCGTGGACCATGTCGCGGAGAAGGAGCTCGCAGGGGTGCCCGAGCTGATCCTCATCAGCCACGGGCACTTCGACCATCTGGCCGACGTGCCGCAGCTGTTGTCCCGGCCGGGCTGGAGCGGCCGGCGGGTGCGCACCCTCTGCGACACCACGTCGCGGCATCTGCTCGGGGCGATGGGGACGCCGGCCCACCGCATGGCGGACGTGGTGCAGGTGACCGGCGGGGAGAACCTCCAGTTCGACGGGTACAGCGTGGAGGTGTTCCGCAGCCTGCACAGCAGGCAGGACGACTACACCTCCTTCGCACCCGGGACGCGGGGCGCCGTCCCGGCCCGGCCCCGCACCCTCGGCGACCTGGTCGAGGGTCAGACGCTGGCCTTCATGGTGTCCGTCGAGGGAGGTCCGTCGGTCCTGCTGACCGGCACCAGCAACGTCGCGGAGCGCGAACTCGCGGGCGCGCGGCCCGACGTGGCGGTGATCGGGATGAGCGGGCACGCCGCCGTCCACGGCTACCCCGACCGGCTGCTGGCCGCGCTGGGTTCGCCCTCCCTGCTGCTGCCCTGCCACCACGACGACATGGTGACCCCGCTCGGCGCCACCGGGATCGCCGGCACGGCGTCCTCCGATGCCGCGACCGCGCTGGAACGGGCGGCGGAGCGTCAGGGAGGCAGCGGCGGGACGCGGGTGCTGGCCCCCCGTCATCTGCAACTCCTGGACGTCACCGGGATGGTGACGGTCTGAGCGGCCACCGCCCTTACCAGGAGGGATCCGGGAAACGGGCCGCAACCGGGCACCGGGGGTGTCCGGGTCGGGCGCGGCGTCGTATTCCGGCGCGTCCGGGGGCGCCGTACGGCCTCTCGACACACGTGTTTTCGCCATCACTGGAGTAGACCACTGGCGACGCGGAGCCAGGTCCGGATCGATGCGCTGGGTAATCACATTCTCCCCACGTGTGACCTCCCGGCTCCACACAAAGTGCACCCGGCCCGCCACAGGCCCGCGCTCCGGGGGCTCGTGACCTGCCGCGTTCCGGAATTCGGGCTTCCGGGCGATTACTCCGTGCGATGCGTGATCATGGAACACCGGCCACCGCGCTCCTCCCGCGTTATCCGCGGATTTTCCGCACGTACGTATTTCCGGTCCCCAGCGCGACGGTTTTCAGCCGCCCCCGTCAAGGCCTCGTTGACGAGGGCAGGTTGGCTTATTAGTGTCGCGACTTGACAGGATGGAAGCTCGCTACGCGCGTAGTGGCCGCAGTCAAGATCACGGCAATAGCTTCACGGGCCGGCGTGTCACATGGCATCGCGTTGCATAAATCCAGCAGTTCATGGCGCGAACGCGAGTCATGGACAGGCAGAACGGGAGACACCCCAGTGGTCGGTGTGCAGATTCGTATATTGGGTCCGATCTCCATGATTTCCCAGAACGCGCCGGTCCCGCTCGCCGGGCAGCGGCAACTCCGGGTTCTCACCGCCCTGGCCCTCGTGTCGGGCAGGACCGTCAACACTCCCGAACTCATCACCCAGCTCTGGGGCGAGAATCCACCCCGAACCGCCCCTGGGCAGCTGCAGACGAGCGTCTGGATGATCCGCCGGTCACTGGCCTCCGTCGGTGCACCGCAGGAAACCGTCCTGTCGACGGCGTCCGGTTACCAGCTGGACCCCGCCCACTGCGAGATCGACAGCGATATCTTCCGGCGCAATGTCGCGACGGCAAAAAAGCTGATGCGTGCGGACCTCCTGGAGGAGGCGCTCGACCTGCTCAAGGAGGCACTCGCCCTCTGGCGCGGCCCCGCCCTGGCCACGATATCGAGCAGTGCGCTGCAGACACGTGCCGCCCGGCTGGAGGAGGAGCGCGTCGCCGCACTGCAGCAGCGCATATGCCTGGAGATAATTCTGGGTCAGTACGAGGAGGCCATCGTGGAACTCACGGACCTCATCGTTCTGCACCCGCTCAGGGAAGAGCTGTACGCCCATTTGATGCAGGCGCTCTATCTCTCCGGTAGACAGGCGGACGCCCTCGCCGTATTCCGAAGAGCGCGCAACACCCTGACCGACGAACTCGGTATCTATCCCGGCCCCCGGCTCACCACGCTGGAGCGTGCGATCCTCCGCCAGGACGCCGACATGCTCTCCGCCGTGCCGGGCATGGCCAGGCGCTGACGCCGGTCCCCGTACGGACGCGCTCCCCGGCACCGGTGCCGGGGAGCG